>NZ_JBAPLV010000014.1:0-137554 GCF_037083865.1 Klenkia terrae
GTCCTCCTGCGCCAGATCTGGTGCAGGAGGACGGACTCCGAGGCACCCCCTGATCATCGCTGCGGGTCGGGAGGTTCGGCCCTCTCCCTCAGGCGGACTGGAGCGGGCGGATCACGTCCAGCGTGTCCCCCAGGGAGTCCGCCTCGACCTCGAGGTCATGGCGACTCTGCAGATTCAGCCAGAACTGGGCGGATGTACCGAAGTACCGCCCGAGGCGCAGAGCGGTGTCCGCGGTGATGCGCCGCTTCCCGTGCACGATCTCGTTGATCCGTCGCGGCGGTACGGCGATCGCGATGGCCAGGCTGTGCTGCGTCAGACCCAGCGGCCCGATGAAGTCCTCCATCAGCACCTCCCCCGGATGGATCGGGGCCAACTTCTCAGTGGTGGTCAACGATCTCGACCTCCTCGGGTCCCGCGTCGGTCCAGCGGAAGCAGATGCGCCACTGCTGGTTGATCCGGATGCTGTGCTGCCCCGCCCGGTCGCCCTTCAACGCCTCGAGCCGATTGCCCGGTGGCACCCGGAGTTCGTCCAGGGTCACCGCCGCATCGACGACCGCCAGCTTGCGCAGCGCGACCCGCCGGATGGCCAAATCCATCGACCGCACGGGCTCACGTCTCCAGAGCCGCTCCGTGGGCTTGTCCCCGAACGATCGGATCACGGGTCCAGCATAACGCGGTGCGTCAATGACGGCGCGCGTCATGCCGAGCCCGCGCTGACCGGGATCGCGTTGGGCCAGCCCGCCGTGGTCGGCAGGCTGGCCCGTCGCGGTCAGAGGGCGGTGCGGGTCCAGTCGCTCGTGTACTCGAGCCCCGACCGCTGGAAGAGCTGGGTGACCGGGCAGCGCCGCTCGGTCTCGGCCTGGAGCTTCGCGAACGTCTCCTCGTCGGCGTCGGTGGCCACGGTGGCCCGCACGGTGACGGCGTCGAAGTTCGCGTTGCCCTCCTCGCCGGCGACCATGACCGCGGTGTCCAGGTCGCCCTGCACGTCGAAGGTCTAGGCGCCCAGCGCGACGCCGAGCTCCTTGGCCACGATGGAGGCGGTGATCTGGTTGCACGAGCTCAGCGCCGCCAGCGCGTAGGACAGCGGGCTGGGCGAGGCGTCCGCGCCGCCGAACGCCGGGTAGGTGTCGACGTCGAACTCGTGCCCGGCGTCGCCGCCGACGGTCACGCGCTGGCCGACGCCGGTGCCCTCCGCGTGGTGGGTGAAGGGGACGACGCTCGCCTTGGGACGGGTGGCCACGGGTGGTTCTCCTCGGTGCTCGGGGATCTGTCCGCCGGGGTTCGGCGGGCGTTCGGGGGGCGGTTCAGCGGGTCGGGGCAGGTCCGCAACCGGCGCCGCGGGCGACCGCGGACAGGTCGGCGCCGGCCAGCCCGGCCACCGGACGCGGGTCGGCCACCGGCTGGTGCCGCCCGTCGACGACGGCGTAGGCGACGGCGGGCCCCTCGGCGACGAACCGGGCGACCGCCTCGACCAGCCGGGCGACGTCGTCCGCGGACGTGCCGACGCCGACGCTGGCCCGCAGCGCTCCGCCGGGGACGCCGAGCCGGGCCACCAGCGGGTGCGCGCAGAACCGGCCGTCCCGGACGCCGATTCCGTGCTCGGCGGAGAGGTAGGCAGCGACGAGGCCCGGGTCGGCGCCCTCGACGGTGAAGCTGACCACGCCGGTGGGGTCGACCGAGTCCGACCAGATGCGCAGCAGCCGCACCCCGTCGACCTGCGACAACCCGTCGACCAGCTGGGTGCGCAGCGCCCGCTCGTGGTCCTCCAGCGCGCCGGGGGCCAGGGCCGCGAGCTCGTCGCAGGCGGCGGCCAGCGCGACCGCGCCGAGCACGTTGGGCGAGCCGCCCTCGTGCCGGTGCGGGGCCGCCACCCACGTCGTCGCGTCCACGTCGACCTGGGCGACGGCGCCGCCGCCGGGGAGGTAGGGCCGGCCGGTGTCCAGCCAGTCCCGCCGGCCGACCAGCGCGCCGGTGCCGAAGGGTGCGTAGAGCTTGTGGCCGGAGAACGCGACCCAGTCCGCACCGGACTCCACGAGGGAGAACCGGCGGTGCGGCACCAGCTGGGCGCCGTCGACGACCACCAGGGCACCGGCGGCGTGCGCCAGCTCGGTGACCCGGCGCAGCGGGAGGGACTCCCCCGTCACGTTCGAGGCACCGGTGACCGCGACGAGCACGTAGCGCCGGGCGGCCAGCGCGTCGGCCAGGCGGGACAGCGTCCCGGCCACCGTCGGTGCCGCCTCGAGGACGTCGCACAGGTCGCGGGAGCGCTGCTGCCACGGCAGCAGGTCGGCGTGGTGCTCGACGTCCAGCACGAGGACGGCGCCGTCGGCGGGCAGGCAGCCGGCCAGCAGCGCGAGGCTGTCGGTGGTGTTCCGGGTGAGCACGCAGACGTCGTCGGACCGGGCCCCGACGAACGCGGCCACGGTGTCCCGGGCCGACTCGTAGAGCGCGGTGGAGACCTGGGAGAGGTAGCCCGCGCCACGGTGCACGCTGGCGTAGAGCGGCAGGGCCTCGGCGACCCGGGCGGCCACGGAGGCCAGGGCGGGAGCGCTGGCCGCGACGTCGAGGTTGGCGTAGCCGACCGACCCGCCGGTCACGAGCGGGACGCTGGTGGCCGCGTCGGCCGTGGGCAGCAGGGCCGGGGTGGTGCGGCGGTCGAGGAGGACGGACATCGAGGACTCCTGGAGGTCAGGGGCCCGTGCTCGCGACGGGACCCGCGCTTGCGGCTGCGCTGCGCAGCCGCCAGGTCGTCACCCGGAGCACCCCATCGCGGTGGAAGGGTTGCCGACCAGCGAGCCGGGGCTTCGCGCTGGCACTCGTGACCTGTCGTAGACCCTACCAGTCAATCCCGATCGACTTGATGCGCATTGGTCTGCGCGCGCCCGGCCGGTTGTCCGACCGGCCCGGGCGGCAGCGGGATCAGAACGCGGGGATGACCGCACCGTCGTACTCGTCCTCGAGGAACTGGCGCACCTCGTCGGAGTGCAGCAGCTCCTCCAGCGTCTGGATGCGCTCGTCGGACTCGTCGCCGGCCCGCACCACCAGGAGGTTGGCGTTCGGGTTGCCCTCGGCCTCCTCCAGCGCCAGGGAGTCGTCGGCCGGGGACAGGTCGGCGTCGATGGCGTAGTTGCCGTTGATCACCGCGATGTCGACGTCGGCCAGCGAACGGGGCACCTGGGCGGCCTCGACCTCGGAGATCTCCAGGTCCAGCGGGCTGCTCTCCACGTCCAACGAGGTGGGGGCGGCGTCACCGGTGTCGGCCAGCACGACCAGGTCGTTGGCCTCCAGCAGCCGGAGCGCGCGGGCGGCGTTCGTGGGGTCGTTCGGGATCGCCACGGTCGCGCCCTGCTCCAGCTGCGACAGGTCGGTCAGCGACTCCGAGTAGATGCCCAGCGGCTCGACGTGCACCGGCTCCAGGGCGGTGAAGTCGTAGCCGGCGGAGGCCTCCTGCTCCTCCAGGTAGGGCACGGTCTGGAAGAAGTTCGCGTCCAGCGAGCCGTCGTCGAGGGCCACGTTGGGCTGCACGTAGTCGGTGAACTCGACGACGTCGAGGTCCAGGCCGGCGTCCTCGGCGAGGTTCTCGTCGATGAACCGGAGGATCTCCGCGTGCGGCACCGGCGAGGCGCCGACGCGCAGCGGCTCGTCCGGCGCGGAGATCTCGGCGTCGCCGCCCCCGCAGGCGGCGAGGACCGCGGTGGCGGTGAGGGCGGACAGGGTCAGGGCGAGGCGACGCACGGTGCGGTTCTCCAACGGGTCGGGACGGGCGGGTGTCATCGGCGCGCCAGGCGGCGCGCCCAGGTGTCGCCGCCGAACTGCAGCGCCTGGACGACGACGAGCAGCAGGGCGACGGTGAGCAGGGTGATGTCGGTGCGGAACTGCTGGTAGCCGAACCGGATGGCGAAGTCGCCCAGGCCGCCGCCGCCGATGGCGCCGGCCATGGCCGAGTAGCTGATCAGCGCGACGACGGTGACCGTCGTCCCGGCGACGAGGGAGGGCAGCGCCTCGGGCAGCAGCACCGTGCGGACGACGTCCCGGCGGCGGGCGCCCATGGCCAGCGCGGCCTCGACCTTGCCGTGCGAGACCTCGCGCAGACTGGTCTCCACCAGCCGGGCCAGGAACGGGACGGCGCCGACGGTGAGCGGCACGATGGCCGCCGTCGACCCGATCGTGGTGCCGACCAGGCCGCGGGTCAGCGGGGCGACCAGGACCAGCAGGATGATGAACGGCAGGGACCGGCCCAGGTTGACCAGCAGGCCGAGCACCCGGTGCAGGACCGGCCGCGGGGCCAGCGCGCCGGGTCCGGTGACGGTGAGCAGCACGCCGAGCGGGATGCCCAGCAGGACGGTGATCACGGTGGCGACCGCGACCATGTAGAGGGTCTCGCCGGTGGCGTCGAGCAGCTGCGGGGCGATCCGGGACCAGTCGCTCACCGGGCCACCTCCGCCGCGACGCGCTCCACCCGGGAACCGTCGTCGCGCAGCTGGGCCAGTGCCCGGTCCAGCCCGCTCTGGTCGGCGCCGGTGACCCGCAGCAGCAGCCGGCCGTGCCGCCCGCCGGCCACGGTCTCCACCGAGCCGCCGGCGACCTCGACGTCCAGGCCGAGCCGGCCGACGAGCACCTGCAGCACGTGGGTCTCGGGCGCGGTGTCGGTGACGGTGACCCGGAGCAGGGTGCCCGCCACCCGGTGGTCGGCCACCGGGGCGGGCAGCAGCGCGGCGGCCAGCGGGGAGTCCCCGCGGGCCAGCACCTGGTCCAGCCGGCCGCCGTCGACGACCCGGCCGGCCTCCAGCAGCACCGCGGTGTCGCAGACGGCCTTGACCACGGCCATCTCGTGGGTGATCAGCAGGACCGTCAGCCCGAGCTCGTCGCGGACCCGGCGCAGCAGCTCCAGCACGCCGGTGGTGCTGGCCTGGTCCAGGGCGGAGGTGGCCTCGTCGCACAGCAGCACGGTGGGCCGGGCGGCGAGCGCGCGGGCGATGGCCACCCGCTGCTTCTGCCCGCCGGACAGCTGCGCGGGGCGGGCCTGGGCGCGGTCGCCCAGCCCGACCAGGTCCAGCAGCTCGCCCGACCGACGGCGGCGCTCGGCGCGGCCGACGCCGGCCAGCTCCAGCGGGTGCTCGACGTTGGCCGCGGCCGTGCGGGAGTCCATCAGCTCGAAGTGCTGGAAGACCATGCCGATCGAGCTGCGGGCCCGGCGGACCTCGTCGGCCGGCAGGTCGGTGAGCACCCGGCCGTCGACGGTGACCGTGCCGGACGTGGGCCGCTCGAGCAGGTTGACCAGCCGGATCAGGGTGGACTTGCCCGAGCCCGAGGGCCCGACCACGCCGGCGAAGTCACCGGCCCGGACGGTCAGGTCTACGCCGTCCAGGGCCACGACCTCGGGGCCGCGGCCGCGGGCCGGGAAGACCTTGCGGACGTCGTTCAGTTCGATCACGGAGCGGATTCCTCGCAGGGATGAGGCGGTCGGCGCGGACGCGGGCAGGCAGGTGCCCGGGGTCGGCGGCGCGGCGAGAGAGGGGTGTGCGGCGGGTCAGCGACAGAGCCAGCTGGCGGTGCCGGCCAGGTCGACGGCGAGGTCGCGCGTCAGGAGCAGCCGGTGCACCCGTCCATGGTGCCCTCACAGGTGCAATCCCCACAAACCAGGTGCACTTTGTGTGAGGCACCCCTCAGCCGTCGTGGACCTTCGATGCCGGTGGTCTGCCCCTCCCTCGGCCGTCGATCCGCTGGTCGGATGCCCCGCCGCCGCGGCCCGCCGAGTCGACCATCCCGATCGGCGTGGTGCACTCCACCGGTGGAGATGCACTGGTTCCTGCCCACCCGCGGCGACAGCCGGGACGTCGGCCCGGCCACCACCGACCGGGGCCACGACGCCGCGGCGCTGCGGCGCCGGCCGACCCTGGACTACCTGGGCGCCGTCGCCGGGGCCGCCGAGCAGGCCGGCTTCACCGCCGTCCTCACCCCGACCGGGTCCGGGTGCGAGGACGCCTGGGTGACCTGTGCGGCGCTGCTGGACCGCACGCAGCGGCTGGAGTTCCTGGTCGCCTTCCGGCCCGGGTTCATCCTGCCCACGCTGGCCGCGCAGCAGGCCGCCACGTTCCAGCGGCTGTCCGGCGGGCGGCTGCGGCTCAACGTCGTCACCGGCGGCGACCCGGTGGAGCAGCGGGCCTACGGCGACTTCCTCGACCACGACGCCCGGTACGCCCGGACCGCCGAGTTCCTCGACGTCGTCCGGCGCAGCTTCGCCGGCGAGCGGTTCGACCTGGCCGGCGAGCACGTGCGGGTCGAGGGCGCCGGGCTGACCACCCCGCCGGAGACCGCGCCGCCGATCTACCTGGGCGGCGCGTCCGGGCCGGCCGAGGACGTGTCGGCCCGGTACGTGGACACCTACCTGACCTGGGGCGAGCCGCCGGCGATGGTGCGCGGGCGGCTGGACCGGGTGCGGGCCAAGGCCGCGGCCGTCGGCCGGGAGCTGCGGTTCGGCATCCGGCTGCACGTGGTCAGCCGGGACACCCCGGAGGAGGCCTGGGCGGAGGCCGACCGGATGCTTGCCGGGATGCCGGCGAGCGCGATCGCGGCCACCCAGGAGCGCTTCGCCCGGATGGACTCCGTCGGCCAGGCCCGGATGACCTCGCTGCACGGCGGCAGCACCGGGGACGGTGCCCGGTCCCTGGAGGTGGCGCCCAACCTCTGGGCCGGGATCGGGCTGGTCCGCGAGGGCGCCGCCACCGCACTGGTCGGCAGCCACGAGCAGGTCGCCGAGCGGATCAGCGAGTACGCCGAGCTCGGGTTCGACGAGTTCGTGCTGTCGGGCTACCCGCACCTCGAGGAGGCCTGGCGGGTCGGCGAGGAGGTGCTACCCCTCCTGCGCTGACCCCGGCGCCCGGAACCCGGCGAACGTCGTCGTCCGGCGGAGCCGGAAACCCAGGTGCTCGTACAGCGCGATCGCCCCGGTGTTGCTGGCCGAGGCGTGCAGGAACGGGGTCTCCCCGCGCTCGCGGATGCCGTGCGCGACGGCCAGCACCAGCCGGGTACCCAGCCCCTGCCCGCGGTGGCCGGGGTCGGTGCACACGGCGCTGATCTCGGTCCAGCCCGGTGGGTGCAGCCGCTCCCCCGCCATCGCCACCAGCTCCCCGCCCCGGCGGATGCCCAGGTAGGTCCCCATCTCGCGGGTGCGCGGCAGGAAGGGCCCGGGCTTCGTCCGCTCGACCAGCGCGGTCATCTCCGGGACGTCGGCGACCCCCAGCACCACGGCCTCCCCGTCGGGGGTGGCCGCGATGCCGTCGTCCACCAGCTGGACCCCGGGGATGGCGAACAGCTCGGTCCACCCGGCCGGCGCGGTCGCCGGGAGGGTGAGCACGACGGCGCCGCCGGGACCCGCCAGCGCCGCGACGTCCGCCCAGTCCTGGTCGCTCGGGTCCGGGGGGAGCGCGCCGAACGGGCAGACGTCGGCCGGGTAGCGCGCCACCCGGCCGACCCGCTCGGCGAACCGGTCATGCGGGCCGATCAGGGAGGACCAGGCCGCCTGGTCCAGGGGATGCGCCTCGGTCACCCGGCCAGTGTCCGCGCGCCCTGGTCGCGGTCGCGCAGCGGCAGGCCGAGGTGGTCGCGCAGCGTCGTCCCCTCGTAGTCGGTGCGGAAGACGCCCCGCTCCTGCAGCAGCGGCACGACCTGCTCGACGAACGGCGCCAGCCCGCCCGGGGTGATGTGCGGGGCGAGCACGAAGCCGTCGCTGGCGTCGGACTGCACGAACTCGTCGATGGTGGCGGCCACCGTGGCCGGCGTGCCGATGAAGGACTGCCGACCGGTGACCTCGACGATCAGCTCCCGGGTGGTCAGGTGCTCCGCCTCGGCCTTCGCCCGCCACTCGTTCGCCGTGGCCACCGGGTCGCGGTGCATGCGCACGCTGGCCCGGCCCCGGGCGATGGTGTTCTCCCCGACCACCGGGTCGACCGAGGGCAGCGGGCCGTCCGGGTCGTGGTCGGACAGGTCCCGGTTCCACAGCTGCTCGAGGAACGTGATCGCCGTCGCCGGGGAGACCTGGGCCAGCCGGACCTCCTGGGCGAGCTCGGCGGCCTCGGCCTCGGTGTCGCCGAGCACGAAGGTCGCCGCCGGCATGATCAGCAGCTCGTCGCGGGAGCGGCCGAACCGGGGCAGCCGCCCCTTGACGTCGGCGTAGAACGCCTGCCCGGCCTCCAGCGTGCTGTGCCGGGAGAAGATCACGTCGGCCGCGGCGGCCGCGAAGTCCCGCCCCTCGTCGGAGTCCCCGGCCTGGAAGACCACCGGCCGACCCTGCGGGCTGCGGGGGACGTCGAACTGGCCGGCGATGTCGAAGAAGGGGTCCCGGTGCGCGAAGGCGCCGGGGTGCGGGTCGGCCAGGAACCGCCCGCCGTCCTTGTCCGCGACGACCTCGTCGCCCCGCCAGGACTCGAAGAGCTCGATCGCCGTGGCCAGGAACGACTTCGCCCGGTCGTACCGGTCGGCCTGGGCCAGGAAGCCGCCGCGGCGGAAGTTCTCCCCGGTGAAGGCGTCCCAGGAGGTCACCACGTTCCAGGCGGCGCGGCCGTCGGAGAGGTGGTCGAGGCTGGCGAACTGCCGGGCCACCTCGTAGGGCTCGTTGAAGGTGGAGTTGATCGTGCCGGTCAGCCCGATCCGCTCGGTCACCGCGGCGAGGGCGGCCAGCACGGTGAAGGTGTCGGGCCGGCCGACGACGTCCAGGTCGTAGATGCGGTCGTTCTGCTCGCGCAGCCGCAGGCCCTCGGCCAGGAAGATGAAGTCGAGCTTGCCGGCCTCGGCGATCTGCGCGAACTCGCGGAACGAGTCGAACTCGATGTGGCTGCCCGACGCGGGGTCGCTCCAGACGGTGGTGTTGTTGACGCCGGGGAAGTGCGCGGCGAGGTGGATCTGCTTGGTCATCGGGATCCCTCAGGCGTGCGCGTAGCGGTTGGCGGGGCGGGTCAGGCCGAGCAGCCCGCGCAGGGTGTCGGCCTCGTACCCGGTGCGGAACAGCCCGCGGCGCTGCAGCTCGGGCACCAGGGCGCGGGTGATCTGCACCAGGTCGTCGGGGAGCACGGCCGGCCGGAGCCGGAAGCCGGTCAGGCCGGCGCCCTGCCAGTCGGCCAGCAGGTCGGCCAGCTGCGCCGGGGTGCCGGTGAACACGTGGGCGTCGCTGCGGTACGGCGTGCCGGCCCGCTCGTCCAGGCGCTGCAGCCGGTCCCGCGCCGCGGTCTCGTCGTCGTCCAGGACGACGACCAGGTCGCCGAACACGTGCACGGTGGCGGCGTCCCGGCCGGCGGCGGACTGCTCCGCGCGGACGGCGGCGACCAGGCGCGCGGCGTCGGCGGCGTCGGTCGGGGTGACGAAGCCCAGGTCGGCGGAGCGGCCGATCAGCCGCCACGGCACCTCGGCGTGCCCGAGCGCGGCCACGACCGGCTGGCCCTGCGGCGGGCGCGGGGTGATCGAGGGCCCGCGAACGGAGAAGTGCCGCCCCTCGACGTCGACGTAGTGCAGCTTGTCGACGTCGACGAACCGGCCGGTGGCGGCGTCCCGGATCTCGGCGTCGTCCTCCCAGCTGTCCCAGAGCCGGCGGAGCACCTCGACGTACTCGGCGGCCTCGTCGAACAGCTCGGTGACCAGCTGGCCGGTGGCGGCGGTCGACCGGTCCAGCGGCGGGAACTCCCGGCGGCCGAAGTTCGCCGCCGTGTCCGGGCGGGCGGCCACCTGGACCCGGACGCCGGCCCGGCCGGTGCTCACGTAGTCCAGCGTGGCGATCGCCTTGGACAGGTGGAAGGGCTCGGTGTGGGTGACCACGGCGGTCGGCAGGAAGCCCAGGTGCCGGGTCGTCGGAGCCACCCGGGAGGCGACGAGGACGGCGTCGAGCCGGCCGCGCACCCGGTCGGTGCGGTCGTCGGGGGTGAACGGGTCGTCGGACTGCAGGTTCAGCGCGTCCTCGATCGTGACGGCGTCGAGCAGGCCGCGCTCGGCCTCCTGGGCCAGGTCGGTCCAGTAGCCGGCGGTGAGCAGCTCGGTCGGTCGGGCCGCGGGTTCGCGCCAGGCGGCCGGGTGCCAGCCGGCGCCGTCGAGGGCGGCGACGAGGTGGAGCGGGGACGAGGGGTCGGGCACGTGCTTCCTCCGGGGACGGGCTGGTCAGGGGTCGGGACGGCGATCGGGTCGCCGCGCCCGCCGTCAGAACCCGTCGAAGGCGTCCGACCGCCGACCGGGCCAGAACGGCTCCAGGTCAGGTCGGATCACCCCACCAGGGTGCACCCCCGGACCGGGCGACGGCAAATCCCTACCGGTTCGATGGACAAAGTGGGGTTGCTGGTAGGAAGACCGCCGTGAGTGCCGAGCGGTTGCCCCAGTTCGTGATCGCCGGCGCGCCCAAGGCCGGCACGACGGCGCTGCACGCGGCGCTGGCCACCCACCCGGGGCTGTACCTGTCCCCGGTCAAGGAGCCGAAGTTCTACCTCACCGACGGCCGACCGCCGCCGGCCCGGACCCAGCGCGGACCCGGCGACGCGCACAGCGCGCAGGAGTGGGTGTGGCGGCGGGACCGCTACCTGGACCTGTTCCGCCGGGCACCGGCCGACGCGGTGCGGGGCGAGAGCACGCCGTTCTACCTCTACGACCGGGCGGCCCAGCGCCGGCTGGTGGCCGACGTCCCGGACGTCAAGGTGATCGCCGTCGTCCGCGACCCGGTGGACCGGGCCGTCTCCAACTGGGTCCACCTCCGCGCCGACGGCCTGGAGCCCGAGGCCGACTTCGGCCGGGCCGTGGCGCTGGAGGACGAGCGGGTCGCGGCCGGCTGGGCACCGTTCTGGCACTACACCCGGATGGGCCGCTACGGCGAGCAGCTGCGCAACCTGCTGACGCTGGTCCCCCGGGAGCAGCTGCTGCTGCTGCGCTTCCGCGAGGTCGTCGCCGAGCAGGCCCGCACGCTGGACCGGGTGAGCGCCTTCCTCGGCGTGGCCACCGGGGTGGCCCGCGCCGTGCCGGCGGAGAACGTGAAGCCCTACGTCGCCGACACCCCCCGCTACCGCCGGCTGGCCCGGCTGGCCCGGGCCGGCGCCGCGGCCGGGGCGCACGTGCCCCCGCAGGTGTGGCGGCAGGCCGGCCGCCCCCTGCTGACCGCGCTGCACGCCGGGGCCACGGAGCGCCCGCCGCTGCCGGTCGAGGTGCGGCGGGCCGTGCTGGCCCGGGTGCTCGACGACATCGCCCTGCTCGAGGAGGTCACCGGGGAGTCCTTCGAGGACTGGCGCGGGGACACCGGTCGCGGGGACTACGCCAGCCGGGCCGCGGCCCGCGAGGCAGACTCCGGCGCGTGAGCCTGCCCCTGGACGTCGACCGCTTCCTCGCCGACGCCGCACTGGTGCTGGCCCCCGAGGACCCACGCCCGGGTTCGTGGGCCGGCGGCCCGAGCGCCCAGTTCGTCGCGGGCACCTGGTGGGTGGCCTACCGGCTGCGGCGACCGGTCGGCGAGGGCCGCGGCTTCGCCAACGTGGTCGCCCGGTCGACCGACGGCGTGCACCTGACCCCGGTCGCCACCGTGCTGCGGGAGTCCTTCGCCTGCGACTCCCTCGAGCGCCCGGCCCTGGTGCACACCCCCGAGGGCCGGTGGCGGCTCTACGTCAGCTGCGCCACCCCGGGCACCAAGCACTGGCGGGTCGACCTGCTGGAGGCCGACACCGTCGAGGCACTGCCCACCGCCGCCGCCCGCACCGTGCTGACCTCGGGCCCGGTGCCGGGTTCCGCGGTGAAGGACCCGGTGATCCGGCACGACGGGTCGCGCTGGCACCTGTGGGCCTCGGTCCACCCGCTCGACGACCCCGACGCCACCGACCGGATGACCACCGAGCACGCGGTCAGCGCCGACGGCGTGGCCTGGACCTGGGTGGACACCGCGCTGACCGGCACCCCGGGCGAGTGGGACGCCCGCGGGGTCCGCTTCGCCGCGGTGCTCGGCGACTGGGCGCTCTACGACGGCCGGGCGACCGCCGAGGAGAACTGGGAGGAGCGCACCGGCATCGCCGTCCGCGACGGCGACACCTGGACGGCGCTGCCCGGTGGCCCGCACCTGCAGGGCCCGGACGGCGGCCTGCGGTACGCCGACGCCGTCCCGCTGCCCGGCGGCGACGTCCGCTGGTTCTTCGAGATCACCCGCCCGGACGGCGCGCACGAGCTGCGCACGGTGCTGCTGCCCGGCTGATGTCGGTGCCGCCGGGCATGATCACCGGGTGGACGGATCCCGGGAGGCGACGACGGCCCGCCTGCGCCCCCTGCTCCGCGCGGTCCGCGAGGCGCTGGAGGCCGGGGTGGCGGTCAGTCGCCGGATCCACCGGGAGCACGGCTGGCAGACCGCCGCCGACCCGCACCTGGACCGCCAGCTGGTCCGCCGGCACGCCGTGGAGCAGCTGCGGCCCTGGTCGGCGTCGATCGGCGAGCAGCTGACCTTCGACGTCGGCGACGGCGGGGGCGAGAACCTCGGGCTGCCGATGAGCGGGCTGATCATCACCACCGACCACGACGTCGTCCGGGTCTGGTACTCCGAGGACGGCGAGCTGCCGCCGGCCGACACGGCGGCGCTGCGCGCGTTCTACGCCCAGACGCCCACCACCCAGCTGGCGCTGGACGGCACCCCCGCGGCCGGCAACCACCTCGCCCTGCTGTGGGCCGACCGCGACGGGGTGCTCAGCCGGCTGGAGCTGGTCCGCCCCTGGGGGCTGGCCGGCCGGCACCCCGAGGCCGACTGGCGGGTCGACCTCCTGCGCGCCTAGACCACGTGCTCCTGGTCCGGGGTGCCGAGCACGCGGGGCCAGTTCGCCGGGACGACGACGTCCTCCGGTCGCAGGTCCTTGACGTCGCGGTGGCCCAGGCCCAGGACGGCGGAGTCGATGCCGCTGCGCAGGATGTCCAGCACGTTCTCCACGCCGGCCTGGCCGTTGGCGGCCAGGCCCCACAGGTAGGCGCGGCCGATCATCGCGGCCTTGGCGCCCAGGGCGAGGGCCTTGACGACGTCGGAGCCGCGGCGGATGCCGCCGTCGGTGACCACCTCGACCTCGTGGCCCACGGCCTTGGCGATCGCCGGCAGCGCCCGGATGGGGGCCGGGGTGCCGTCCAGGTTGTTGCCGCCGTGGTTGGAGACGGAGATGGCGGTGACCCCGGCGTCCACGGCGCGGTGGGCGTCGTCCACGCGCATGACGCCCTTGAGCATGAACGGCCCGCCCCACTGCTCGCGCAGCCAGGCGACGTCCTCCCAGGTCGGCAGCGGGGTGCCCATCCACTCCCCGTACGCGCCGAAGAACGTCGGCGCGGGGCCGCCGCCGGCCGGGGCGAGGTTGGGGGTGGTGAGGTCGGGGATGGCCCCGGTCTTCAGCCAGGTGTAGAGCCACTGCGGGCGCAGCGCGACCTCGGGGCCGAACTGCAGCGCGGCCTTGAGGTTGACCTTCTCCGGGATGGCCGGGGAACCCCAGTCGCGGCCGTTGGAGAACGACCAGTCCAGGGTCATGATCAGCCCGACGGCGCCGGCGGCGCGGGCACGCTCCATGCGCTGCACGAGCACCTCGCGCGAGCCGACCCAGTACATCTGGAAGAACGTCTGCGGGCTGGCCGCGGCGACCTCCTCCACGCTCTTGGAGGCGAACGAGCTCAGTCCCATCGTGATGCCGCGGGCGGCGGCAGCGCGGGCGACGGCGACCTCGCCGTCGGGGTGCACGGCCTGCACACCGGTCGGGGAGATCATCACCGGCATCGACAACGGCTGGCCCATCACCGTGGTGGACAGGTCGCGCTCGCCCTGCAGACCGGCGACGTGCGGGGCGAACCCCAGCTCGGCGTAGGCGCGGGTGTTGTCCTCCACCGTCCAGCCGCGCTCGGATCCGGCGATCAGCGCGCCGTACACGGACTTCGGCAGCCGGCGCTTGGCCCGGCGCTGGGCCTCCGCGACGGTCTCGAACCACTGGTTGGCCATGCGTGTCCTCCTCGGAAGGGACTGTGCTCTGGAGCACAGCATGCCCTAGTGGCACTCAGTGCCACCACCCCTGGACGGCGCCGACCCGCCCCGGCGGAGGCCGGGGCGGGTCGGTGGGTGCGGTGGGGCGTCAGCGGGTGCGGCCGCGACCGCCGTCCTCGACCTGCTCGATCTCCTCGTGCGCGACCTGCTCGTTCACCGTCTGCTGGTCGGTGACGGTCTCGGTGCCCAGCCGGACGCGCTCGACCGGCACGGTCTCCTTGTCCACGACGGGGCGCTCGGCGTGCAGCGTGACCTCGTGCTCCTCCTCGGACAGCGCGGGGCCGTCGAGGGCGGCACCGCGGTTGGCCTCGGTGATCGGCTCGCGCTCGACCCGGACCTCCTCGTGGGAGACCGGCACGGTGCGGGTGACGTTCTCGGTCACCACGTACTTGCGCAGCCGGGCCCGGCCGACCTCGGCGGACTCGGTGCCGACCTGCAGCCGCTCCTCCGAGCGGGTCATGGCGTCGTCCGTGGTCGGGCCGGAGGTGTCGCGGCCGACGGTGCCGGCGGTGGTGCCGGGGCCGTCCTCGGTCGAGCGGGTCGCGTGCTGCCCGCGGTCGTCGAGGTCGTCGCCGAGGCGGGGAGTGCCACCGTCGGTGCGGGTGCCGCGGTCGTCGAGACCGTCGGCGCGCCCGCCGGTGGTGCCCATCTGCTCACCGACCCCGTAGTGGCGGTAGAGCTCCTGCTCCTCCTGCGGGGACAGGTGCTGGTCGGCGTCCACCTTCGGGGCGTCCTTGACCGCGGCCTTGGACACCGGGACCCGCACGCCGCCGTCGGTCAGCTGGGCCTCGCGCAGCGGTACGAACGTGGACTTGGTGCCGAAGAGCCCGGTCTTCACGGTGACCCACTCGGGGGTGCCGCTCTGGTCGTCGAGGAAGACCTCGGTCGCGGTGCCGATGGTGTCGCCGTCGCTGTCGACGACGTCGTTGCCGATGACCCGGTCGATGTCCTGGGTGGAGATCATGTGGGGTGCTCCTCTGCGCTCGGGAAGGGGGGAGGTGACGTGCCTCACCGTCTTGCTGCCCACCCATGGGGGAGCTGAAAACCTGGATCCGGCTCGGTTCGATCCGGAAACATGGATCCGCGCGGGAGCCTGCCACGCTCGCCCGGTGGACCTCCTCCAGCAACTGCCCCGCGCCGCGGCCTGGACGGCGGGGACGGTGCTGCACCCGGCCGGCGCGGTGGCCGCGGCCGGTCTCCTGGTGGGCTCGGTGCTCACGACCGGCTCGCCGTCGGCGGGCGCCCGGATCGCCGACGGGCTGCTCTGGGGCGCCGGGCCGGAGAACTCGTTGCTGGCCCTGGCGGCGTCCGGGGTGGCGGCGGCCACGTCCCGCGAGCGCGCGGTGACCACCGCCGAGCACGGGTGGGCCGCCGAGGAGCTGCTCGGCGACGCGCTCCCGCCGCGGGAGCGGCTGGTCCTCACCGACGCCCTCGGTGCGGGCGGGCGGGCGTTCGTCTTCCCGCGGTGGGACGGCGCGATCACCGTGAACGTCGGGCCGGAGCTCTTCGCGGACCCGGTGCGGGCCGACCCGCACACGTTCCTGCACGAGCTGGTGCACACCTGCCAGGTGCACCACGCGTCGTCCCGGCGGGCCTTCACCAGCGCCGCCGTGGTCACCCAGGTGCGGCACTCACTGGGCCGGGACGCCTACGCCTACGACCTGCCGGTGCGCCCGCTGGCCGCGTACGGGATGGAGCAGCAGGCCCAGCTGGCCGCCGACTGGTGGCGCGGGCGGCCCGGGCGCTGGGGCCGGCCGACGGCGCTGCGCGGGCACACCCGCCGACCGAGGGACCCGGCCAGCCCGTGGGCGGCCTGCGTCGCCGACCTGCGTGCGGCCCGGTTCTAGCGGACCTTCTGCTTGATCGCCTGGACGGCGGTGTCCTTGGTGCTGGGCTGCGAGGCGTTGTTCTTGGCCTTGGCGGCCTTGGGCTTCTTGGCCTCGCGGCCGCCCTTGTTCTTGCCGGACATGAGGACTCCTGGCCACCGGCACGCCGGCGGACGGTCACGGAGCGTGGTCCGAGGTGGCGTGCGCCTGCGGCTGGAGGGGGAACGGTACGCCTCCCGCGTGTCGGTCCTCGCCGCTGCGCCGCCCGCTGCGCAGACTCGGTCGGTGCCTCCTCGCTCGCAGTACGACAACCTGGTGCACCCGCGGACGGTCAAGAAGCCCCCGGTGCAGGTCGAGGCCGAGAAGGACCTGGTCGTGGAGGACCCCAGCTCGGGGTTCGTCGGGGCGGTGGTCCGCTGCGAGAAGGACGTCGTCCACCTCGAGGACCGGTTCGGCCGGGTCCGCGGCTATCCCCTCGGTCCGGGCTTCTGGGTCGAGGGCCGGCCGGTGACCCTGGTGCGGCCGAAGCAGAACACCCTGTCCGGCCCGCAGCGCAGCGCCTCGGGCTCGACGTACGTGGTCGGCGCCCGGGCGCGGGTCGCCCGTGAGGGCCGGATCTACGTCGAGGGCAAGCACGACGCCGAGCTGGTGGAGAAGGTCTGGGGCCACGACCTGCGCATCGAGGGCGTCGTCGTCGAGCCGCTGCACGGGGTGGACGACCTGCCCGGCATCGTGCGCGAGTTCCGGCCGTCGTCCGGCCGACGGCTGGGCGTGCTGGTCGACCACCTGGTCACCGGGTCCAAGGAGACCCGCATCGCCGCCCAGGTGACCGGCTCGCACGCCCTGGTGGTCGGGCACCCGTTCATCGACATCTGGCAGGCGGTCAAGCCCTCCGTGGTGGGCATCAAGGCCTGGCCGACCGTGCCCAAGGGTGAGGACTGGAAGGGCGGTGTCTGCCGCCGGCTGGGCTGGGAGGACGACACGGGCTACGTCTGGGCCCAGCGCATCCTGGCCCGGGTCAAGACCTGGACCGACCTGGAACCCCAGCTCATCGGCCGCGTCGAGGAGCTCATCGACTTCGTCACGACCGACTGACCCACCCGGCGGTCCGCCGGATCCGTGACCCTGCAGATCGACAACGCCCACTCGCCACACCCTGGCGCGCCGCCGTTGCCCATCTGCAAGCTCGCCGGGCGCTGCGGTCGATCACCCCAGGACCAGCCGGTCACCCGGCAGCCGTTCGGTCACCGCACACGGTGACCGGATCCCTCCCGGCCGACCGCCTGTCCCTCGCCGCGCCCCGATGCCCCGGGCGTGGCGACCATCGCCCACGGACTCACGCCGTCCAGGGATCCTGTGCCGCTGCAGGGCCACAAGACCCCTGGACGGCGTGAGTCTGAAGCCCACCGACCACCGCCGACGACCGCCGAATCAGCCGGGGACGCGACAGAGCCCGGACGTCGCCGGTCGCGGCGGTCGGAGACCTCCCGACCGGCGACGTCGCGGGAGCTCAGCTCAGGCCGGGGACGGCACCTGGCCGCGGTGCGATCCGGAGGATCGCGATGCGATCGCTCAGCTCGGGATCATGTTGAACGTGTCCGGGTCCGGGCCGGTGCGCTCGTCGCGGTTCAGGGTGCTGATCGCGGTGATGTCGTCCTCGGAGAGCTCGAAGTCGAACAGGGCGAAGTTCTCCTCCACCCGGCTGCGGGTGACCGACTTCGGGAAGACGATGTCGCCGCGCTGGATGGCCCAGCGCAGGGTGACCTGGGCCGGGGACTTCCCGTGGCGCTCGGCCACGCGCACGATGGCCGGGTCGTCGAGGACCTTGCCCTGGGCGATGGGCGACCAGGCCTCGGTCAGGATGCCGCGCTCGGCGTTGTACGCCCGCAGCTCGTCCTGGGTGAGGTAGGGGTGCACCTCGATCTGGTTGACCGCCGGGGTGATGTCGGTCTGGTCGCGCAGCCGGTTGAGGTGATTGGTCTGGAAGTTGGAGACGCCGATCGCGCGGGCCTTGCCGTCGCGGTACAGCTGCTCCATCCCCTTCCAGGTCTCGACGAAGTCGACGTCGATGCCCGGCAGCGGCCAGTGGATGAGGAACAGGTCCAGCTGCTCGACCTGCAGGTCGGCCAGGGACTGGTCGATCGCCTTCGCCACGTCGGCCTCGGCGTGGAAGCCGTTGTTCAGCTTGGAGGTGATGAAGACGTCCTCGCGGGCCAGGCCGGAGTCGCGGAAGCCCTCGCCGACCTCCTTCTCGTTGCCGTACATCTCGGCGGTGTCGATGTGCCGGTAGCCGACCTCGAGGGCGGTGCGCACCGCCTCCCGGGTGTTCTCGGGCTCGATCTGGTAGGTGCCGAAGCCCAGCTGGGGGATCTCGACGCCGTTGTTCAGGGTGATGTTCGGGACGTTCGCCATGACGTGTGCCATGCCCTCGTGCGCAACGGATATGCCTGGTGCGACCGAGGTCGCGCGCTCAGAAGTAGTCGCGCAGCTGCGGGGCCTGCCCGCAGGCGAGCAGGTCCAGCGCCGCCGGGTCGCCCGGGCCGGTCACCAGACCGGCCGTCGCGGCCCCGCGCCCGCTGCCGGCGCCGGTCCACAGCAGGGCCAACCCGCGCGGCCCGAGGACCCGGTCGGCGGCGTCCGTGCGGGTCAGCCGGCCCTCGCCCGCGTCGAGCTCCAGCCGCCAGCTGCCGGAGTTCCAGGGCGCCACCTCGTCGACCACCGTGAAGGACACCGCGCCCCGCGCCTGCGACGGCCACCCCCGCGCGGCGACGGCCCGCTCGGCGTCCACCAGGCGGTGCATGAAGACCTGGGTGCCGCGCGCCGTGGCCCGCTCCAGCGGGAGGACGCCCGAGACGGCGTCCCCGAGCAGCAGCGGGACGTCGACGGTGCGGGTGACGGTCCGCCACCCGGCGAGGACGTCGACCAGGGCACGGGCGGCGGCCGGCGTGGTGGCGAGCAGGTCGCTCACGTCCAGGGCGGCCTCGGCGCCGTAGCCGCGGCCGCGCTCGTAGCCCAGCACGCCGGTGACCACGCCGTCCTGCTCGGCGAGGGTCAGCAGGTCCACGCCGTCGCCGAGGGGCTGCTCGTCCCTCGCCGGCAGCTCCCACCGGCCGCCGCGGCGGCTCAGCGGGCCGTCGAACCCGCGGGCGACCTGCTCGTACAGGTCGACGACGGCGGCCCGGTCGGCCGGCGTCCCGGGCCGCAGGACGACGCCCTCCGGGGCGCGGAGCACCGGGAGCGCGGCGGTGTCAAGCACCGCGGAGCCGAGCAGTCCGGTGATCTCCCAGCCCAGCGACCGGTAGGCCGCCGAGACGGTCGGGTACAGCGCGCTGACGGCGGCGCCGCGATCGCGGGCGGCGGTCAGCGCGGCGGTGAGCAGGGTGCGGGCCACCCCGCCGCCGCGGACCTCCGGGGCGACCGCGACCCCGCTGATGTCGGCCGAGGGCACCTGCCGGCCGCCCCACCAGGAGTTCTCCTCGTGGTCGGTCACCTTGCCGACCAGGCGGCCGGTGGCGTCGTCGTAGGCGCCCCACCGGTGCGTCTCGGGCAGCACCGCCAGCGCCCGCGGCGGCGCCTCCGCCGGGCCGCCGAAGGCCCAGCGGCCCAGCGTCCAGGCCTCGGCCAGGTCGTCGGCGGTCATCTCGCGGATGGTGAGGGGCACGGCACCGACCTTCTCAGAGGCGCGGGCCGGGGGCGCGCGCCGGTAGGTTTCGCGCATGCCGGTGACGCTCACCTCGGTCGCGCAGCTGGCGGGCGTGTCGGTGAGCACGGCCAGCCGGGCACTCACCGGGCACCCCAGCGTGCAGCCGGCCACGCGGACCCGGGTCGTCGAGGCGGCGGCCAACCTCCGGTACCGCCCGAACCGGATGGCGGCCGCGCTGCGCACCCGCCGGTCCGGGCTGGTCGGCCTGGTGGTGAACAACCTCTGGAACGCCACCTTCAACACGGTCGCGGAGACCCTGCAGTCCTGGGGCGCGGAGGCCGGCTGGCAGGTGCTGGTCTGCACCACCGGCGGCGACGCCGACCGGGAGGCGGCCTTCCTGGACACGGCGCTGGACCACGGGTTCGACGGCGTGGTCGTGGCCGGGTCCGGGGCCAACCACGACCGGGTCAACGCCTTGCTGGACGCCGGCACCGCGGTGGTCACCACCAACCGCGAGGTGCCCGGCGCCCGTGCCCCGTCCGTGGTGCTGGACTACCGGCGCGCCGCCCAGCTGGCCACCGAGCACCTGCTGGCCGCCGGGCACACCCGGATCGCCACCGTCTCCGCCACCGACGCCGTCACGTCGGGCCGGGAGCAGCACGCCGGGGTGGTCGCCGCGCTGGCCGCCGCGGGCCTCCCGCTGCTGCCCGACCTGGTGCACCGCGGCCCGTTCACCACCGAGTTCGGGCGCGCGGCGGTCACCGCCCTGCTGGCCCACCCGACGCCGCCGACCGCCCTGCTGGTCACCAACCACGAGGCCGCCGGCGGGGTGCTGCCGGTGCTGACCGGCCAGGGCACCGTGGTGCCCCGCGAGCTGTCGGTGGTGATGACCGAGGACGAGCCGTTCTTCGGCTGGTGGCCGCCCCGCCTCACCGCGGTGGACAACCGGGCCGCCGAGCAGGCCCGGACGGCGGCCGAGCTGCTGCACGCGCAGCTCGACGGGACGGCCGCACCCGGCCCGTCGCAGCGGCTGGTCGAGCCGGTGCTCGTCGTCCGGGACTCGGTCGGGCCCCCGCCCCGCTGACCGGGATCAGGCCGGGAGCTGGTCCCGCACCACCCGGCCGTCGGCGACCACCATCGCGATGCCGCGCAGGGCGGAGACGTCGCTGGTCGGGTCGGCGTCGGTGACCACCAGGTCCGCCGCGGCCCCGGTCACCACCTCGCCGATCTGCCCGGACAGGCCCAGCAGGCGGGCCGCCGTCGACGTCCCCGCCTGGAGGGCCAGCAGCGGGTCCAGGCCGGCCTCGACCAGGAACTCCATCTCGCGGACGGCGACCACGGTGTCCTCGATCGGCTCGCCCGGCGGGTAGTCGGTGCCGGCCACGATCGTCACGCCGGCCTCGACCGCGCGCCGGATGCTGGCCAGGTGGCCCGGCCCGGTCTCCATCGCGGTGTCGATCTGCTCCCGGGTGAAGGAGTGGTCGGCCATCCACTCCGGGCAGCGGGTGACGCACAGCGTCGGGGTCAGGAACACCTCGCGGCGGGCCATCTCGGCGGCCACCTCGGCGGACAGCTCGTAGGCGTGCTCGAAGGACCGCATCCCGGCGTCCATGGCCTGCGCGATCGCCGCACCGGCGCCGGCGTGGGCGACCACGTAGGTCTCGAACTCCGCGGCGGCCCGGACCACGGCGCGCATCTCTGCGGGGGTCATCTGCTCGGAGCCGAAGCCCTCGTCGGGGTCCGCGATCCCCCCGGTGATGAAGACCTTGACGTGGTCCGCCCCGGCCTCGAGCTCGGCCCGGGCCGCGGCGTAGAACTCGTCCTCACCCGAGGCATAGGCGCAGCCCCCGCCCACCCCGTGCCCGCCGACCGCGCTGACCGCCCGGCCGGCGCCGACGATCCGCGGCACGTCGACCCAGCCCTCCCGGGACGCGGTGCGCAGCAGCAGGTCGGCGCGGTTCACCTCGTGCACCGACCGGAGCGTGGTCACCCCGGCCTGCAGCGCGTCCCGGGCCCGGGCGAAGGACCGCAGCGTGGTGACACCCGGGTCCTCGGCCTCGTCCAGGGCGGAGAACGGGTAGACCACCGACAGGTGGCTGTGCACGCTGACCAGCCCCGGGGACAGGTACCGCCCGCCCAGCGAGCGGGTCTCCGCCCCCTGCGGGGCGGCGTCGGCGATCGCGCCGATCGTCCCGTCCACCAGCTCGACGGCCCGGCCGCGGGCCACCTGCCCGGTCAGCACGTCCACCACGGACGCGTCGGTCAGCCACACGGTTCCTCCTGCGGGTCGGTCTCGGTGTCAGGGGCGGGGCGCACCAGGCGCCCGGGGTCCAGGCCGGTCAGGTCGACCGGCGGGGCGTGGCCGCTGAGCAGCGCGCCCACCACGTCGGCCCACAGCGGGGCGAACGTGAAGCTGTAGGTGCCGCCGACGGCGAGCAGCCCGTCGCGACCGGGCACCCACCCCGCCACCGGCATCTCGTCCGGGGTGGCGGCCAGCGGACCCGGCCAGACGTGCTCGACCGGCCGGTCGACCAGCCCGGGCAGCACCCGGGCGAGCTGGCCCAGGTTGCCGGTCACGCTGGCCGGGTCGGTGCGCGGTTCGTCGTCCAGCGTCCAGGGCAGCGCCGGCCACCCGCCGCCGACGATCGTCCGCCCGGCCCGGTCCTGCTTCACCGAGAAGCCCTCCCCCACGTGCTGGACCAGGTGGGGGAGCCGGGCACCCCCGGCGCCGAGCCGGAGCGCCTGGATCGCCAGCGGCGTCATGGCCAGCGCCAGCCCGACGAGCTCGACCACCCGGCCCATCCACGGCCCGGCCGCGTTCAGCACCCGGGGTGCGTTCCACGTGGAACCGCCGGCGTGCACCGTCCAGGTCTCGCCGTCCCGGGTCAGGCCTTGCACGGCGTGGTGCGGCACGACGGTGGCCCCGGCGCGGGTGGCAGCGGCCAGGTACGCCGGGGTGACCAAGGCGGGGTCGGCGAAGCCGTCGGCGGCGCACCAGGTGGCCGCGCGCACGCCCGGGCCGAGCAGCGGCAGCGCCCGGCGGGCGGTGTCGCCGTCCAGCACCTCGGTCACCACGCCCGCGTCTGTCTCCCAGCCGTGCTTGCGGTGCAGGTCGGCCACCTGCTCGTCGGTCTCGGCCACCATGAACCCGCCGGTCGGGGAGAACCCGATGTCGGCGTCCAGCTCGGCGGCGAGGTGGGTCCACCGCTCGCGGGCGGCCCGCTGCAGCGGCAGCAACCGCTGCACGTCGACCGGGACGGCCTGCCCGGGCCGCCGGGTGTGGATGCCCTGGGAGTGCAGGTTGGCCGCGCTGGCGCCCGAGCCCTGGCCGTTGGGCTCGCCGCTGTCGAGGACGACGACGTCGAAACCCAGCGTCGTCAGCCGGTGGGCGGCCGCCGCGCCGACGATCCCCGCGCCGATGACGACGACGTCGGCCGTGCCGCTCACGCGGTCAACCCGACCCCGGCCAGAGCCGCGCGCAGGTCGGCCAACCGGCCGGCGTCGGTGAGCGGCAGCAGCGGTGGCCGCACGTACCCGCCGCCGGGCTGCCCGAGCACGTGCATCGCGGCCTTGACCTGCGATGTCGGCGAGGCGAACTTGGCGCTGTAGTCGCTGTTGACCAGCGCGGCGACCAGCAGCCCGTACCGGTCCGAGCAGGCCCGGGCGGTGTCCAGGTCGCCGGCCCAGACGGCGTCGTAGAACGGCGCCGCGAACGGCGCCCCGACCGCGCCGCCGTCGATGTTGCCGTCCCCGCCCAGGCCGGTCAGGAACGCCATCCCCCGGCGGTGGACGAACCGGCCGAAGAACCGGACCCGGTCCATGACCGCCTCGCAGCCCTCCAGGCACTTGATCTCGTCACCGGTGCTGTCCTTGACCGCGACGACCCGGTCGAGGTCGGCGAGCTGGTCCAGCACCGCCACCGAGAGGTCCACGGCCGTCCCCCGGGGCCAGTTGTAGACCATCCACGGCAGGTCCACGGCCTCGGTGACGGTCCGGTAGAAGGCCAGCACCTCCTCGTCGGAGGGGTGCACGTAGGGCGGCGGGGTGGTCAGCGCACCGTCGGCGCCCGCCGACCGCGCGTGCTCGGCCAGCCCGATGGTCTCCGCCGCCGTGTAGCTGTTGCAGCCCACCACCACGGTGACACCGGACCCGGCCAGGGCCGCCACGGCGACCTCGGCGACCCGGCGCCGCTCGGCGGGGCTCTGCGCGAACCACTCCCCGGTGGTGCCGTTGACCAGGACGCCGTGCACGCCCTGGTCGCGGTAGAGCTGCAGCGTGGCGGTGATCGCCGGCTCGTCGAGCTCCCCGGTGGCGCTGAAGGCGGTGGGCGCGGCGGCCCAGTAGCCCCGCCAGTCGACGTCGTCCCTGTCCACGGTGCTCCCCTAGACCGTCAGCGGTGCGGCGGGCAGGTGGCGCCCGCGCGCGGTGTCGTCCACGACCCGTCCGCCGTCGACCACGACGTGCCCGCCGACCACCACGGTCGTCGGCCAGCCGGTGACCGTGCGGCCCTCGTAGGGCGTGTAGTCGGTGGCCTGGTGCAGCCCGGCGGCGGTGACGGTGCGCTGCGCGGCCGGGTCCCAGACGGCGATGTCGGCGTCGGACCCGGGGAGCAGGCTGCCCTTGCGCGGGTACAGGCCGTTCAGCCGGGCCGGGGCGGCTGCGGTCACCTCGACGAACCGGGTCCAGGGCATCCGCCCGGTCGCCACGAAGGCGTCCTGCACGACGACGAGCCGGGTCTCCACGCCGGGGAGGCCGTTGGGCATCACCCGCACGTCGTGGTCGACGCTGGTCTTCTGCGCCGTGTCGTAGCAGCAGTGGTCGCTGCCCACGGTGGCGATCGTGCCGCTCACCAGCCGGGTGCCCAGCTCCGCGACCGTGGCGGCCGAGCGCAGCGGCGGGCAGCAGACGAACCGCTCGGGGTGCTCGCCGCGGTAGGCCGAGTCGTCCAGCGTGAGGTGGTGGGCCACGGCCTCCGTGTACGCCCGTACCCCGCGCCGCCGGGCGGTGGCCACCTGGTCGACGGCGGCCGCGGTCGACTGGTGCACGAAGTAGACCGGGGTGCCCAGCGCCTCGGCGATGGCCAGCACCTCGGCCACCGAGGCGTCCTCGGCCAGCTCGGTCCGGGTCTCGTGGTGGTGCGCTGCGGAGATGCGGCCGGCCGCAGCCTGCACGGCCTGCTGCTCCTCGATCAGGTGGTTGGCCTCGCAGTGCGCGACGACCATCCCGCCCAGCGGCCCGAGGGTCTTCATCACCCGCAGGAACGTGTCCTCGTCGGCCATGGACTCGCCGCGGTAGGTGGTGAACATCTTGACGGTGCGCAGACCCTCGTCGCACAGCTGGCGCAGCTGTTCGGCGGTGGTGCCGTCCCACTCCACGACGCTGGCGTGCAGCGCCGAGTCGCAGAGCCCCTGGTCGGCCTTGGCCCGCTGCCGGACGGCGGCGTCGGCGGGGGCCTCGCCGGGGCGGGGGATGGCGAAGTCGACGATGGTCGTCGTGCCCCCGGCCACGGCGGCCGTGGTGCACTCGCGGTGGTCGTCGAGGCTGGTGAAGTCCCCTGAGGTGAACCCCACGTGGCAGTGCGGGTCGACCCCGCCGGGGACGACGACGCGGCCGGTCGCGTCCAGCTCGTCCGGCCCGCGCACGCTGCCCGGTTCGACCAGGGCCTGCACCCGCCCGCCGGCCACCACGACGTCGGCGGCACCGGACCAGCCATCGGTGACGACGGTCCCGCCCCGGACCACGAGGTCGGGCGTCACGCCAGCGTCTCCCGGTAGGCGCGCCAGCCGCCGTGGCCGGTCATGTCCTCGCCGGCCACGCCCTCCCGCACGACCATCGAGCAGGTGCCGCTGCCGTCGGCCAGCTCGATCACCGAGAGCTCGAGCTCCGGCGGCTCACCGGGCAGCAGCCGCTCCCGCAGGTCGGCGTAGTCGACGGCGTACAGCTCGCCGGCGATCTCGGTCCCGCCCTCGGCCACCGGCACCAGGCCCGGGAAGTCGCCGAAGGAGTGGAAGCGGTACCGGGCGGCCGTGCGCACCTCGCCCAGGAACTCGGCGTCGGCCAGCGCCGGGGCCAGCGACCCACCCCGCATGGCCTGGCCGTTCACGAACATCCGGACGGTGCTCATCCGGTCCTCCTCCTGCGCGGGGCCGCGCGCACCCGCGCGGACGACGACCGTGGAAAGGATTCCACGCACCGACCGTAGGGGTCCCGACCCATCAGGCACCAGCACCAGGAGGCGCTCGGTGGAAGATGTGATGTGCCCGCAACACGCGCCGGACCGGTCCGTTCCACTGGTGGGAAGCTTCCCAGGTCGCGCGGCTGGCTAGGCTGCCCGACGTGCCAGCTCCCGACGTCACCGTGCGCGGTGCGCTCAGCCAGTCCGAGGGCGAGGCGGTGTGGGCCGCTGTCGCCACCGTCTACGCCGGGTTCCTCGGTGGGGACGCCGGTGCCGTGGACGCCGTCCTCGCCCACGACGTCACCATCTGGAACCACGACCACGTGCCGCTGATGCAGGGCACCGCCGACCTGGACGCCGTCCGCGCGGCGCGGGTCACCGACCCCGCCCCGGGCCCCGCGGTCGCCGCGCTGGCACCGCACACCGTGCTGGTCGACGCGCACGGCGACGTGGCCTGGTGCCGGCACCTGCTCGACGTCACCACCGCCGACGGGTCGACGTCCACCGCGCGGGTCACCGACGTGCTCCGCCGGGACGGCGAGCGGTGGACGATCGTGCACCACCACGAGCAGGAGATCCCGCCGCACGGCCTGCCGTGAGCTAGAGCTCCGGCGGGGTGCCCAGCAGCTCCCAGCGCTGCATCGCCAGCGGCACGTTGCCCTCCAGCCACAACCGGTCGTGGAAGGCGCGCAGGTCGAACTCGTCCCCCTGCGCGGCGACGACGTCGGCCAGCAGCTGCTGCACCTGCACCTTGCCGACCAGGTAGGTCAACGCCTGCCCGGGCGTGCCGGCGAAGAACGCGGCCTCCTCGCGGGCGGTCTCGACGTCGACCGGCACCCGCTCGGCCAGCATCCGGGCCGCGGTGTCGATGCTCATCGAGCCGGTGGCCAGCCCGACGTCGAGCAGCACCCGCAGCGCGCGCAGCCGGAGGAACCGGGCGACGACGACCCGGCTGTGCGGCGCGTCGGACCACAGCCCGGAGTCCAGCAGCATCTCCTCGTCGTAGAAGGCGATGCCCTCGTTGGACTGGGAGTCCACGTACTCCCGGCGCACCGGGTCCGGGTGAGTGGCCGACCAGGTCAGCTGCAGCGCGTGCACGCCCTCGTGGGCCACGCCCAGCCGTGGGTCGAGCATGTTCGCCCGGTAGAAGAAGGGCAGCTCGGGAGCCGGGTCCGGGGCGTAGCTGACCGGGTCCTGGCCCAGCCGGGAAGGACCGAGCAGGTCGTCGGTCACGCCCATGCCGGCCAGCGGGGCCAGCCAGGGGGGCCGGGGCGCGAAGAGGTAGCGGCCGGCCCAGGCCGGCACGGTGAGCAGGCCCTTCTCGTCGTACCAGCGGCGGACCTCGGCCTCGGCGGCCGCCTCGTCGGCGCAGTGCGCGGCGACGTCGACCGGCAGCGGCGGCACGGGGACCCCCGCGGCGGCCGCCGTCGCGACCGCCTCCATGGTCACCGCGCGGGCGAACTCGGCCTCGGCGACGGTGACCATCCAGTCCACCGACTCCGGGGCCAGCGTGACCTCGCGCAGGAACTCCTCGAACGCGGCCCGCCCGACCGGCGCGAAGGGCGCCATGCGGGGCAGCTCCGCGGTCAGCCAGCCGGCGAGGGCATCGAGGGCGTCCGCGGCCGGGCCGGCGTCCAGGTCGGGCACCGGCAGCGCCGCGACCGCCGCGCGCAGCCGGGTCCCGGCGTCGGCGAGCATGTCCAGGGCGACGGCGGCGAGCTCGGCCTCCGCGCCGCCGGCCAGCTGCGCCTGCGCGGTGGCCACCTGCGCGGGGACGACGGCGAGCAGGTGCGCCAACTGCGCCACCCGCTCCGGCCCGAACGGCGGGGGCTGCAGCAGCGCGTCGAAGACCGGGCCGAGCGCCTGGTCCACCCAGAAGGAGGCGTCCCGCTCGGGCGAGCGGAGCACGTCGAGCTCCCAGCGCACCCGGGCCAGCGTGGACCCGACCAGCGCGTGGTCCACCCGGGTGGCGACGTCGGCGCCGGCCAGGTCGATGCCGGCCCACCGCGCGTGCAGCTCGGCGCGCCGGGCGCGGGCGGCCTCGACGCCGGCCGCGGAGAAGTCCGGCGCCCAGCCGGCCGGGCGCTCCTGGCGCGGGATGTCGTCCCGGGACCGCGGCGCCTGCACCCGGCGCCAGGCCCAGACGTCGGCGGCCAGGGCCTGGACGTCGTCCCACCCGGGGCGGGACGGGTCGGGGACGGCGGGGCCCACCACGGGCACGGTCACGAGGGCACTCCGGTGGTCGAGCGGTCGGGGGCCCCACGATCGGGGGCCAGGATGCAGGCGGCCGCGTGCCCGGGCTCCTGCACCCGCAGCACCGGCTCCCAGCTCGAGCAGTCCGGCGTCACCAGCGGGCAGCGGGGGTGGAACCGGCACCCCGACGGCGGGGCCGCCGGGTCCGGCACGTCGCCCGGCAGGTCCGCGGGCAGCCGGCCGCTGCCGTCCGGGGTGGGGACGGCGTCGATGAGCGCGCGGGTGTACGGATGCTGCGGGTCCTCCCACAGCGTCGCGGTCGGGCCGACCTCGACCACGGTGCCCAGGTACATCACCGCCGTCCGGTCGGCGACCTGCCGGACGATGGCCAGGTCGTGGCTGATGAACACCACGGCCACGCCCTCGGTCCGGGCCAGCCCGACCAGCAGGTTGGCCACCTGGGCCTGGGCCGAGGCGTCCAGGGCCGAGATCGGCTCGTCGGCCACGATGACCGAGGGGTCCGCGGCCAGCGCCCGGGCGACGGCCACGCGCTGCCGCTGGCCGCCGGAGAACTCGTGCGGGTACCGGGTCTGCATGGCCGGGTCCAGCCCGACCCGCTCGAGCAGCGCCCCGACCGCGGCCGGGGCCCGGCGGCGTCCGCCGCCCCCCGCCAGGCGCAGGGCGTCGGCGATCTGGTCGCCGACCCGGCGACGGGCGTTGAGCGAGGAGTACGGGTCCTGGAAGACCATCTGCAGCCGCCGCTGGGCGACCGGGCGGGCCCGGCGGCGCAGCGCCTCGACCGGCTGGCTGTCGAAGACGACGGTGCCCGCGGTGGGCGCGACCAGACCGACCAGGGCGCGCGCCAGCGAGGACTTGCCGCAGCCGCTCTCGCCCACCAGGCCGAGCACCTCGCCGGGCTCGACGGCGAGGTCCACCCCGGCCACGGCGCGGACGGGGCGCCCGGATCCGGGGTAGGTGACCTCCACCCCGGTCGCGGTCAGGATGCTCACGAGACAACCTCCCGGACGGGTGCGTACGGGTCCACCGGGCAGGCCGACAGCCGGCCCGGGGCGATCTGCAGCAGGGCCGGGACGTCGGCCGCGCACGTGTCCCGGGCGCTGGCGCACCGCGGGTGGAACGGGCAGCCCGACGGGACGGCGCCCAGCGCCGGCGGGCTGCCGGGGATCGGCCGCATCGCCGCCGACCCGCCCTCGGGCAGCGCGTCGAGCAGGCCGTGCGTGTAGGGGTGCCGGGCCGAGGCGAGCACGTCGGCCGTCGTCCCGGACTCCACGACCCGGCCGGCGTACATGACCACCAGGCGGTCGGCGATCGAGGACAGCACGCCCAGGTCGTGGGTGATGATCAGGACGGCGAGTCCGCGCTCGCGGCGCAGCCGGTCCAGCAGCCGGAGGATGCCGGCCTGCACGGTGACGTCCAGCGCCGTCGTCGGCTCGTCGGCGATCAGCAGCGAGGGCCGGGCAGCCAACGCCGAGGCGATCGCGATGCGCTGCCGCATCCCGCCGGAGAACTCGTGCGGGTAGCGGGCCAGCGCGGCCCGCGGGTCGGGGATGCGCACCTGGTCCAGCAGGTCCGCGGCCTCGTCCCGCGCGGCCTTCCTGCCGACGCCGTGGTGGTGGCGCAGGTGCTCGGTGAGCTGCCGCTCGATGGACAGCATCGGGTGCAGCGCCGTCCGCGGGTCCTGGGCCACCATCGCGACCTCGCGGCCGCGGACCGAGCGCAGCTGCTTGTCCGACAGCGTCAGCAGCTCCCGGCCGGCCAGCCGGATCGAGCCGTCGGTGCGCGCGCCGTGCGGCAGCAGGCCCAGGGTCGCCAGGGCCGTCATCGTCTTGCCCGAGCCGGACTCCCCGGCCACCCCCAGCACCTCGCCGGCGTGCACGGTCAGGTCCACGCCGTCGACGGCGGGCAGCATGGCCCCGGTCCGGGAGGGCAGCCGGACCCGCAGGCCCGACACCTCCAGCAGCGGGGCGGTCATCCGCGCAGGGCGCGCGCGGTGCGCGGGTCGAGGGCGTCGCGCAGGGTGTCGCCGAGGAAGTTGAAGGCCAGCACGACGGTCAGGATGGCCAGGCCCGGGAAGAGGCCGACCCACCAGCTGTCGAACACCGCCGCCCCGGCCGAGACCATCGCGCCCCACTCGGGGGCCGGCGGGCGCGCACCCAGGCCGAGGAAGGACAGCCCGGACAGCAGCAGCACGGCGTTCCCCACGTCGAGGGCGGACAGGACCAGCACCGGGCCCAGCACCGTCGGCCGGACGTCGACGGCCAGCGTGCGCAGCGCGGAGGCGCCCAGCAGCCGGGAGGCCTGGATGTGGTCGGACTCGCGGGTGGACAGCACCAGCCCGCGCACCACCCGGGCGTAGGAGGGCCAGGTGACGATGACCAGCGCGAGGACGGCGTTGCGCAGCCCGGCGCCCAGAGCGGCGGTGACCGCCATCGCCAGGATGATCCCCGGGAAGGCGAAGACCAGGTCGGTCAGCCGCATGATGCCGCCGTCGACCCAGCGCCCGAAGTAGCCGGCGACCGCGCCCAGCACGGTGCCGACGACCGTGGCCAGCACGACCAGCAGCAGTGCCAGCGGGACCGACAGCCGCGACCCGTAGAGCACCCGGGAGAGCACGTCGCGGCCCAGGTTGTCGGTGCCGAACAGGTGCTCGGCGGAGGGCTCCAGCAGCTTGGGCGCCACCTGGGCCAGCGGGTCGTAGGGCGCCAGCGCCGGGGCGAAGACCGCGATCAGCACCCAGGCGGCGATCACCACCAGGCCGATGACGGCCAGCGGGCGCCGCCACGGGGAGCGGGTCAGCGTCCGGGCCGCGCGCTCCTCCCCCGCGGCGGCCGCCGCGCCGGGGACGTCGACGTCCCCGGCGAGCGGGGCCGCGGGCACGAGCAGCGGATCGGGCCCGGTCACGAGAGCCTCAGCCTGGGGTCGATGACGCCGTACAACAGGTCCACCACCAGGTTGATCAGGATGTAGATGACCGCGACGACGACGCTGACGCCCATGATCGCGGGCAGGTCCAGGGCCAGCGCGCTGGTGTAGGCGTAGGCGCCGAGCCCCCGCCAGCCGAAGATCTGCTCGACCAGCACGGTGCCCGAGAGCAGCCCGGCGAAGGCCACGCCGGTGACGGTGACGACCGACAGCAGCGCCGGGCGCAGCACGTGCCGCCGGACGACGGTCAGCTCGGGCAGGCCCTTGGCGCGGGCGGCCCGCACGTACTCGTCGCCGAGCACCTCCAGGACGGCGGCCCGGGTGAACCGCAGCAGCACGCCGACGGTGAACGAGGCCAGCACGAGGGCCGGCAGCACCAGCCGGCTGACGGCGTCCCCGAAGGTCGCCCAGTCCCCGGCCAGCAGGGAGTCGACCGTGTAGAAGCCGGTCACCTGCGGCGGCGTCGGCGCGCCCGGGGACAGCCGGCCCCCGGCCGGGAGCAGGTCGAGCTTGAAGCTGATCCAGTAGTAGGCGATCAGGGCCAGCCAGAAGGTCGGCACCGACACCCCGGACAGCGACAGCACCCGGAGGACCTGGTCGGGCCAGCGGTCCCGGTAGAGCGCCGCGACGATGCCGAACCCGACGCCGAGGACGACGGCGACGAGGATCGCCGCCAGGGCGAGCTCCATCGTGGCGGGCACCTTCTCCGCCAGGTCCGAGGCCACCGGGTTGCGGGTCTGCTGGGAGGTCCCGAAGTCACCGGTGAGCAGGTTGCCGACGTAGGTCAGGTACTGCTCGGGCAGGGACTTGTCCAGGCCGTTGGCGGCGCGGAAGGCCGCGACGGCGTCGGGGTCCTCCGAGGCGCGCTGGCCCAGGTTCGCCGTGACCGGGTCGCCGGGGACCGCCTGGGTGAGCAGGAAGGACACCAGGGTGACGCCGATGCACAGCAGCAGCCCGGCGGCCAGCCGTCGGGCGACGAAGCGGAGCAGGGCCCGCCGGGGGCGGCGCGGACGGGCCGCCGCGACGCCGGGACCGGGGGACGTGTCCCCGGTCCCGGCGTCGCGCGGTGCGGTCGTGGTCAGCTGATGTCCGCGAGGTCGACCGTCCAGCTCGGGTTGAACGCCACGCCCTCGAGGGAGGACGAGTAGGCGAGCACCTGGGCCGGCTGGATGAGCGGGTAGAACGGGCCGCTCTCGTTGAGCTGCTGCTGGATCGTGGTGTAGGCGTCGACGCGGGCGTCGTCGTCGAACTCGCTGGACACGGCGGTGGCCGCGGCCTCCAGCGTCGGGTCGGCACCGGCGGCCCAGCCGGCGCGCAGGCCGACGAGCTGGCCCGGGGTGAAGACCAGGTAGTCCGACGGGTCCGGGTAGTCCGGGCCCCACGACCACAGGCCCATCTCCTCGGTGCCGGCGCGGTAGCCCTCCAGCGCCGTCTGCACCGGGGCGGGGGCCAGCTCGACGGTGATGCCGACCTCGGCCAGCTGGGCCTGCACCGCGGCGGCGAGGTCACCGAAGTCGATGCCGTTGACCTGGATCTCGCTCGGGTAGGACAGCGTCACGGTCGGGTCGCTGATCCCGCTGGCGGCCAGCGCCTGCTCGGCCCGGTCGGTGTCCCGCTCGACGGCGTCGGAGGGGTCCAGCGCACCGAGGAACGTGGTCGGGATGACGCCCGGGGTCTGCGAGGAGCCCTCACCGGCCAGGTCGACCAGCGCGGAGTAGTCGATGCCGTAGCGCACCGCCTCCTGGAAGTCCGGGTTCGAGGTGATCGGCGAGACCGCGGGGTCGTTGTTCGTGTAGACGAAGAAGACGTTGGCCGACGGCGAGCTGTCGACGGTCACGTCGCCGCCCCCGAGCTCGGCGGCCTGGTCGGCGGAGAGGTCGACGACCAGCTGGGCGTCACCGCTGCGGACGTTCACCGACTGGACCGAGGCCTCGGTGTTGCGCAGCACGATCCGGTCGTAGGCCGGCTCCTCGCCCCAGTACTCCGGGTTGCGGGTCAGCACGACCTGGTCCTGCACGTCGAAGGACTCGATGACGTAGGGGCCCGAGCCCTGGGACTCGCCGTTCAGCGCGTCCTCGGCGGTGTCGGCGGTCTCGGCGCCTTCCTGGTCGCTGCCGCCGGCCTCGGTGACGGCCGCGGAGTTCACCACGCCCAGCGCGGGGTTGGTCAGCTTGAACGGCAGCGCCGGGTCCGGGGTCGCCGTGGTCAGCGTGACCGTGGTGTCGTCGACCTTCTCGACCGTGACGCCGTCCAGCAGGAACGAGGGGTTGCCCTTGACCTGGATGACCCGGTTCAGCGAGAAGACGACGTCGTCGGCGGTCATCGGGGTGCCGTCGGAGAACGTGACGTCGTCGCGCAGCGTGAAGGTGTGCGTCAGGCCGTCCTCGGAGATCTCCTCGTCGGTGGCCAGCAGCGGCACCGGCGTCGTCGAGTCGGTGCCCTCGAAGGTGTAGAGCGTCTCGTAGATGACGTGGTCGATGATCTGGCCGGTCGGCTCGAACATGCGCGCGGGGTCGCTGGTGGTCAGCTGGAAGGACGTGTCGACGACGAGCGTCCGGTCACCGGACGCCGACCCGGCGTCGTCCCCACCTCCTCCGCACGCAGAGAGGCCGAGCGCGGCGACGAGCACCGCGGCCACGGGGTAGAGGGGGCGGCGCATGACGACCTCCGGGATCGAGCGGACTGACGCCTCCACGGCGGGACCGGTCAGCATGGGAACGTTCCCAACGAGTCGGTACGGTAGCGCCGCAGATCCCCCGATTGGGTTACGGAGAGATCACATGTCGCAGGACCCGGACCACACCCCCACCAGCACGGACGCCAGGGTGCTGGACGGCACCGGCTGGGAGGCCGCGGCAGGATATGCCCGCGCCGCCCGCAGCGGGTGCTGCATCGCCGTCAGCGGCACGACCGACCACGGGCCGGACGGCTCCGCGGCGCACCCCGGCGACGTGCACGCCCAGGCGCACGCCTGCCTGACCCGGGCGATCGCCGCCGTGCAGCAGCTGGGCGGCACCCGCGAGCAGGTGCTCCGCTCCCGGCTGTTCCTCGCCCCCGGCGCGGACTGGGAGGGCGCCGCACGGGCGCACGCCGAGCTCCTGGGCGACGTGGCCCCGGCCAACACCACGCTGTACGTCGGCGGCCTGGTCGGCGAGGGCTTCCTGGTCGAGGTCGAGCTGGACGCGTGCACGGGATGACGACCTCGCTGCGGTTGAACAACGACCTGTCGGTCGCCCAGTTCGTCGAGCTCACCGTCACCGCCGAGCGGCTGGGCTTCGACCAGGTGTGGGTGTCCGACGACCTCTTCCTGCGGTCGGCGCCGGTGATGGTGGCCGCGGCCGCCGTCGCCACCTCCCGGGTCGGGCTGGGCATCGGGATCATGAACCCGTACTCGGTGCACCCGGCCGAGATCGCGATGACGTCGGCGACGCTGGCCGAACTGTCCGGCGGCCGGTTCCTGCTCGGCGTCGCCGCGGGCGCCGAGGAGTTCCTGGGGTGGGCGGGCATCCCCCGGCCCAAGCCGCTGACCCGCACCCGGGAGGCGGTCCGCGCGCTGCAGGTGCTCGGCGCCGGCGGCCGGCCGGTGGAGCACGAGGACACCGGCCCGGGCTGGACGGCGGAGGCGCACCTGCGCTTCCCGGCCGCCGCCCCGGTCTACGTCGGGGCGATGAGCCCGAAGATGCTCGGCATGGCCGGTGCGGTGGCCGACGGCGTGCTGCCCCTGCTCTACCCGCCCGAGCACTTCCCCACCGCCCGCGACCTGGTGCACGCCGGGGCGGTCGAGGCCGGCCGGGACCCCGCGTCGGTCGACCTCGCCGCGGCCTTCTGGGTGTCCGTCGACGAGGACCGCGCCGCCGCCGAGCGGGCGCTGGCGGAGAAGATCGCATACTACGGCGCCTCGTTCTCCCCATATCTGCTCGAGCGGGCCGGCCTGGCGGTGGCCGACTTCGCCGGCATCCAGGCCGCGCTGGCCGCCGGCGAGGTCGGGCGGGCCACCGACCTGGTCACCCCGCAGATGCTCGGTCTGGGCATCGCGGGGGACGCCGACGAGGTGGTCCGCCGCTGCCGCTGGCTGCAGGACGAGGGCGCCACCCACCTGTCCTTCGGCCCACCCCTGGGCCCGGACCCGGTCCGCGCGGTGACCGTCCTCGGCGAGCAGGTGCTGCCCCGCCTCTGAGCCTCAGCGGTGCAGCAGCGGCAGGACCCGGGTGCCGATCAGCTCGACGCCGCGGTCGTCGGTGAGCCCGTGCGGGGTGCCGAACTCGACCCGGGAGGCGCCGGCGTCGACCAGCAGCTGGGCCTGGACGGCGACCTGCTCCGGCGTCCCGGAGAACGCGAAGAGGTCCAGCACCTCGTCGGGCACCAGGCGTCCGGCACCCTCGGAGTCCCCGGCGTCCACCCGGGCGGTCACCTCGGGCAGCAGCCCGTCGGGCAGCGTGACCGTCGGGTCCAGCCCGGCGACGACGGCGAGGTACATGGCGACCTCGGTGCGCGCCCGGGCCCGGGCGGCGGCGCCGTCCTCGTCGACCACGGTCACCGCGCCGACCACGATGCCGACCGCGTCGTCGGGCCGGCCGGCCCGACGGGCGCCGACCGCGGTCCACTCCCGCATCACCCCGACCATCGCCGGGTTGGCCGAGCCGCCGACCTTGAGCTCGTCGGCGACCTCGCCGGCCAGGGCTGCGGTCTGCGCGCCCCAGGTGCCGACCAGGAACGGGGGGACGACGTCGGGCAGCGGGTAGCGCAGCGTCGTCCCGGCGGCCAGCGGGAAGAGGTCGCCCTCGACGCCGTCCGCCGACCCCGACAGCAGCGCCCGGATCAGCGCCACGGCCTCCCGGAGCTGCGCGACCGGCCGGGCCTGGGACACCCCCAGGGCACCCAGCCAGGTGCCGCGGGCCAGCCCGCAGTACGCCCGGCCGCCCGACAGGCGGTCCAGCGCGGCCAGCTGGCCGGCCAGCTCGTAGGGGTGCGTGGTGAACGGGTTCCAGCAGGCCGCGCCCAGCCGCACGCGCGAGGTGGCCGCAGCCATCTCCAGCAGCGGCACGACCGGCGGCTGGTAGAGCAGGTCGCCGAAGACGCTGATCACGTCGATGCCGTGCTCCTCGGCCGCCGCGGCCAGCCGGGCGTAGTCCCCGGGGGCCTTGTCCGACTGCAGGCCCAGCCCGATCTCCGTCACGTCAGGTCACCCGACCGCAGCGCCACCCGGCGGGACCGCTCGATCCGCATGACCAGCCGCTCCTCGGGGTCCGGGCAGGCGACCAGGGTGTCGCGCTCGAGCCAGTCGGCCGCGGGGAGGTCGCGCTGCTTGGCCGGCAGCAGCGGTAGCACCGACTGCAGGGCGTAGACGCAGAAGTGCTTCCCGGCGGGGATGCGCAGCTCGGCGGAGTTGGTCAGCTCGAAGGAGTCGCCCACCGCCAGACCGCAGACCGAGCGGCCGCCGATCGAGTCGACCACCACCCGCAGGTCGTACAGCTCCATGTCCGCCACGCCGTCCGGCTCGGTCATCGGGCCCTCCTGGTCAGGTCGGTGGAGTCGTCGCGGACCACCCGGCCGCCCTTCATCACCCAGCGCAGCGTGCGCAGGGCGGCCACGTCGGCCGTGGGGTCCTCGTCGACCAGCACCAGGTCGGCGAACCGGCCGGGGGCCACGACGCCGACCCGGTCCTCGGCGCCCAGCCAGCGGGCCGGGGCGATCGTGGCGGCCTGCAGCGCGCGGGCCGGGGTCATCCCGGCCGGCGCGCCGAGGACGGCCATGTGCTCCAGCTCCCGGACGGTGGCGCTGGTGCCCTCGAAGTCCCAGAACGGCGGCATGTCGCTGCCCAGCAGGACCTCGACCCCGGCCTCCAGGGCCATCCGGTAGCTGGCCGCGTGCTGATCGGCCGCACCGAGCGAGCGGGCCTGCATCCACGCCGGCACACCCAGCTCGTCGAAGAACGCCCCGCACCGGGTGACCACGAGGGTCGGCACCAGCGCGGTGCCGGCGGCCGCCATCTGCGCCGCGACCTCGGGGGTCAGCTGGTAGCCGTGCTCGACGCAGTCCAGCCCGAGAGCGACCGCGCGGGCGATGACCGCGGCCGGTCCGGCGTGGGCGGTGACCTTGCGGCCCCAGTCGTGCGCGGTGGAGATCACCGCGGCCAGCTCGTCGTCGGTGAGCTGCGGGGTGGAGATCTGCTCGTGCTCCCCGGCGATGCCGCCGCTGACCATGACCTTGACCAGGTCGGCGCCCAGCGCGACCTGCGAGCGCACACCGCGGCGGAAGGAGTCCGCCCCGTCGCACTCCAGGGTGTCCGGCGAGCCCGCGCCGTGCCCACCGGTGCAGCAGAGTGCGCGGCCGGCCGTGAACACCCGCGGCCCGCGCACCTCGCCGGCCTCGATGGCCGCCCGCAGCGCGAAGTCCGCACCGGACTTCTCGGCCACGCAGCGGACCGTGGTCACCCCGGCCAGCAGGGTCCGCTCGGCGCCCGAGGCCATGTACAGCGCGAGCTCGTGCGGGCCCATCGCCTCCACCCGGTCACCGGCGGCACCGGGCAGCGAGATCGACAGGTGGGTGTGCAGGTTCAGCAGGCCGGGCAGGAGGTAGCCGCCGCCCAGGTCCACCCGGACGGCGTCGGCGGGCACCGGGACGTCGTCGGCGCGGCCGGCCGCCACCACGCGGTCGTCGCGCACGTGCACGGCGGCGTCGGGCACCAGCCGGCCGGCCTCGCTGTCGAACAACGTCGCGTGGTGCAGGAGCAGGTCGGTCACCGCAGCGCCTCCTCGGGCTCGCGCACGGCCACCGCGGCCGGGCGCCGCAGCACCATCGCACCGACCAGGGCGAGCACCCCCGCCGCCGCCGCGCCCAGCGCGGGCACCAGGAACGCCGCCTCCGCCCCCCAGGCGTCGACCGCGGCGCCGGCCAGCGCCGCACCGGCGGTGACGCCGAGGGTGAGGCCGGTCGACGTCCAGGTCAGGCCCTCGTTCAGCGCCGCGCGCGGCACCCGGGACTCCACCAGCGACATCCCGGAGACCAGCACCGGCGCGATCGCCAGCCCGGCGAGGAACGCGGCGGGCACCAGCCAGGTCAGCGAGCCGACGAGCAGCAGCCCCTGCGCGACCAGCCCGAAGAAGACCGCGCACGCCACGAACCGCGCGGTCAGCGACCCGGGGAGCCGGACGACGCCGTAGAACAGCCCGGACACCAGGCTGCCGCCGGCGTAGGCGGCCAGCGCGACGCCGGCCATCACCGGGGCGCCCTCGTCCTGCGCGAACCCGACGACCACGACGTCCATCGCGCCGAACACCGTGCCGACCGCCAGGTACGCGGTGGCCACGACCAGCAGTGCGGGCCCGATGACCGACGTCCGGGTCCGGGACTCACCCACCGGGGTGCGCTGCACGGGCGGCTGGGTGGTCTCCTGCCGGGCCAGCCAGACGGCGCCGGCGACGCCGACCACCAGCCCGACGACGAAGCCGGCCGGCGGGGCGATCAGCGCGGCCAGGAAGGTGATCGACGGCGGGCCGACGACGAACACGACCTCGTCCACGACCGACTCGAACGCGAAGGCGGTCTGCCGGTCGTCGGAGTCCGGCAGCGCGTGCGCCCACCGCGCCCGGACGGCGGAGCCGACGTTGGCCCCGCACGCACCGGTCAGCGCGGCGAGCACGAACCAGGACCAGCGCGGCGCGTCCAGCACCACGGCCGAGGCGAACACCAGGCCGAGCACCAGGTAGGCCGCCGAGGACACGACGAGCACCCGACCCTGGCCGACCCGGTCCATGCCGCGGGCCCACTGCGGGCTGCCGACCGCGAAGGCCAGCGCCAGCGTGCCGGAGACGGCGCCGGCCAGGCCGTAGCTGCCGGACTCCCCGGCGACCAGGAGCACCGAGCCCAGTCCGACGGTGGACATCGGCACGCGGGCCAGCCAGCCGGCGAAGGAGAAGGACCGCGAGCCCGGGACGGTGAAGATGCGGGCGTACGGGGAGAACGGGTTGCGCACGGGGATCGATCTCGACTTCCTGGCCACAGGCGGAGACAGGGGGGCCTGCCGGACTCCCGGGTGGCACCCCCGATGCTAGCGACGGCGTCCATGCAGGATGCCCGCGTGGCCACCTCCCGCGCGTTGCGCCCGCTCACCCGCCGCCGGGACGACGTCGACCCGCACCGCGCGGAGAGCCGGGTCACCGCCTACGTCTACGGCACCGTGCTCGTGCTGGCCGCGGTGGTCGGCACCTCGCCCGAGGCGGTGGACGACGGCGCCGCGGTGCTGCTGGTCGTGGGCACCGTGCTGTCGACCTACCTGGCGCACGTGCTCGCGCACTCGGTCGGATCGCTGCTCACCGGCGGTCAGCACCGGCAGCTCTCCCACGCCGTCCGGGACGCCACGCCCATCCTCAGCTCGGGGTCGCTGCCCGCGCTCGTCCTGCTGGCCACCGCGCTGGGCTGGCCCCCGGAGGTGTGGGGGCAGTCGCTGGCCGCTGCCGTCGGGCTGGTCCGGGTGGCCGGCATCGGGCTGGTCTACCGGCGCCTGCAGGCCGACGTCCCGCTGGGCCGGGCCGTGCTGATGGGTGTGGTGGCCGCGGCGGTGGCGCTGCTCGTCGTCGTCCTGAAGCTGACGCTCACGCACTGAGCAACGTGCTGCAACCCGCCGGTGCGGGCTGTGGGAGCCCGGAGATCCGCAGCCGCGGAAGCAGGGGTGACCGCGGACACAGCCGTGACGAGCCCGCGACCGGGCGGCTCTACAGTCGGGAGGGTGACGACGCCGAGCCCGCTCCCCGACCCGGTGGTCCGCATGCCCGCACCCGCCCCGGGCAGCGGCGGGCTGGTCGACCGGCACGGCCGCACCGCGACCGACCTGCGGGTCTCGCTGACCGACCGGTGCAACCTGCGCTGCAGCTACTGCATGCCGCCCGAGGGCCTGGACTGGCTGCCCAAGGTCGAGCAGCTGACCGACGACGAGGTCGTCCGGCTGGTCCGCATCGGCGTGGAGCACCTGGGCATCGAGGAGGTCCGGTTCACCGGCGGCGAGCCGCTGCTGCGCCCCGGCCTGCCCGGCATCGTCGCGGCCACGACCGCGCTGCTGCCCCGGCCCGAGGTCAGCCTGACCACCAACGCCGTGGGCCTGTCCCGGATGGCGCCGGCCCTGGCCGCCGCCGGGCTGGACCGGCTCAACGTCAGCCTGGACACCCTGGACCGCGACCGGTTCAAGCAGCTCACCCACCGCGACCGGCTGCCCGACGTGCTGGCCGGCCTCAAGGCCGCCAAGGAGGCCGGGCTCACCCCGGTCAAGGTGAACACGGTGCTGCTCAAGGGCATCAACGAGGACGACGCCGTCCCGCTGCTGGAGTACTGCCTCGAGCACGGCTACGAGCTGCGCTTCATCGAGCAGATGCCGCTGGACGCCCACCACGCGTGGACCCGCGCCGAGATGGTGACCGCCGAGGACATCCTGGCCAAGCTGTCGGCCACGCACACCCTCACCCCGGACGTCGAGGAGCGCGGCGCGGCCCCGGCCGAGCGCTGGCTGGTCGACGGCACCGACCTCACCGTCGGCGTCATCGCCTCCGTCACCCGCAGCTTCTGCGGCGCCTGCGACCGCACCCGGCTCACCGCCGACGGCCAGATCCGCAACTGCCTGTTCGCCCGCGAGGAGTCCGACCTGCGGACGGCGATGCGGGACGGCGCCACCGACCAGGAGCTGGCCGACCGCTGGCGGATCGCCACGCTGACCAAGCTGCCCGGCCACGGGATCGACGACCCGTCGTTCCTGCAGCCCTCGCGCCCCATGTCGGCGATCGGCGGCTGAGCGGTGGGCCAGGGCAACACGGTCACCGTGCGCTACTTCGCCGGGGCCCGCGCCGCGGTCGGCGTGGACACCGAGACCCGGGACGCCGGTTCGCTGGACGAGCTGGTGGGCCAGATCGTCGACGCGCACGGCGAGAGACTCGAACGGGTGTTGACGGCGTGTTCGTTCCTGGTGGACGGAACGTCGACGAGGGACCGTACGTTGGTGCTCTCACCCGGGGCGGTCGTCGACGTGCTGCCCCCCTTCGCCGGAGGCTGATCCACCCCGCTCGTGAGCTCGTTGCCTCACAGTCCTGAGACATCTGCCCGGAGCGCGCCGTGATCGAGTGGCTCCTCGTGCTCGTCGGGGTCGTGCTGATCGCCGCCTGCGCCGCGTTCGTCGCCTTCGAGTTCTCCCTGGTCACCGTCGACCGCGCCACGGTCGAGCGCCAGGTCGCCGACGGCGACAAGGGCTCCGAGGGCGTCCTGGCTGCCCTGCAGACGCTGTCCACCCAGCTGTCGGGCGCCCAGCTCGGCATCACCGTCACCAACCTGGCCGTCGGCTTCGTCGCCGAGCCCTCCATCGCCGCCCTGCTGCGCGGCCCGCTGGGCGCCGCCGGGCTGGGCGAGGGGGCCGCTCGGTCGGTCTCGATCACACTGGCCCTGGTGCTGGCCACCGGGCTGACCATGGTGTTCGGCGAGCTGGTGCCCAAGAACATCGCGCTGTCCGAGCCGCTGCGCACCGCCCGCGCGGTCTCCGGCTTCCAGCGCGGCTTCACCCGGTCGACCTCCTTGGTGATCCGGGCGCTGAACGGCTGGGCCAACGCCGTCCTGCGCCGGCTGTTCGGCATCGAGCCGCAGGAGGAGCTGGCCTCGGCCCGGTCCCCCGAGGAGCTGACGTCGCTGGTCCGCCGGTCCAGCAGCCAGGGCACGCTGGAGGCGACCACCGCCCAGTTGCTCACCCGCAGCCTGGCCTTCGGCGAGCTGCGCGCCTCCGACGTGGCCACCCGCCGGCTGCAGATGACCACCATCCCGGCCGACGCCGCCGTCTCGGCCGTGCTGGACGCCGCCCGCGAGTCCGGGCACTCCCGCTTCCCGGTGGTCGGCGACGGCGTGGACGACGTCGTCGGGCTGGTCCACGTGAAACACGCGCTGTCCGTCCCCCGCGCCGACCGCCGCACGGCGAGCGTCGCGTCGGTGATGGTGCCCGCGCTGCACGTGCCCACCAGCCGACGGCTGGACGACCTGCTGACCGACCTCCGGCAGGGCAGCCTGCAGATGGCCGTGCTGGTCGACGAGTACGGCGGCACCGACGGCGTGGTCACCGTCGAGGACCTGGTCGAGGAGCTGGTCGGCGAGGTCGCCGACGAGCACGACGAGCCGGAGGTCCCCGGCCTGACCGACCTGGAGGACGGCACCTGGTCGGCCAGCGGCCTGCTGCGCCCGGACGAGGTCCGCGAGGCCACCGGCCTGCAGGTCCCCGACGACCACAGCTACGAGACCCTCGGCGGGCTGGTGCTCCGCCAGCTCGGCCGGATGCCCGAGGTCGGCGACCGGGTCGAGGTCATGCGCGAGCTGCCGCCCGAGCTGGCCGACGACGTCGACGACGAGACCGGCCTGGGCGGTGTCTGGCTCGAGGTGGTCGCCCTGGAGGGCAGCCGGGTCGACCGGGTGCTGGTCGGGGAGATCCCGCCCGTCGGCGAGGAGACCGCGCCCGCCGCCGTCGAGGAGGGGGCGACCCGATGAGCGACTGGATCGGGCTCGTCGTGGCCGTCGTCCTGCTGGGCGCCAACGCCTTCTTCGTGGCCGCCGAGTTCGCGCTGATCTCCGCGCGCCGGTCGTCCATCGAGCCGCTGGCCGAGGCCGGCTCCCGCCGTGCCCGCACCACGCTGGCCGCCATGGAGCAGGTCTCGCTGATGATGGCCGCCGCCCAGCTGGGCATCACGGTCTGCTCGCTGGGGCTGGGCGCGATCGGCGAGCCCGCCGTGGCACACCTGCTGGAGCCGGTGTTCGCGGCGCTGCGGGTGCCCGAGGGCGCCGTCTACCCGATCTCGTTCGCCATCGCGCTGTCGGTGGTCGTCGCGCTGCACGTGGTGATCGGCGAGATGGTGCCCAAGAACCTGGCGCTGGCCGGCCCCGACCGGGCCGCGCTGGCGCTGGCCCCGCCGCTGAAGATCGTGGCGACGGTGCTCAAGCCGTTCCTGCTGGCCATGAACGCGATCGCCAACGCCGTCCTGCGGCTGGTCGGCGTCGAGCCCAAGGACGAGGTCGCCAGCTCCTTCACCCGCGACGAGGTCGCCGGGCTGCTCGACCAGTCCCGCGAGGGCGGGCTGCTGGACGCCGCCGACCACGACCTGCTGACCGGCGCGCTGACCCTGGAGGACCGGGACACCCGCTCGGTGCTCATCCCCCGCGCCGAGCTGGCCGTGCTGGCCCCGGACGACGACGGGCTGGTCGTGGAGCAGCTGGCGGCCACCACCGGGTTCTCCCGGTTCCCGGTCCTCGTCGGCGACGAGCTCACCGGGTACGTCCACCTCAAGGACGTGCTGGTGGCCGAGGGCGAGCCCGACGTCCGGGTCGCCGACATCACCCGCCCGCTGCCCCGGGTGGACGCCACCACCGACCTGCGGACGACGCTGCAGACGATGCAGGCCGGCCGGGCCCAGCTCGCCGCCGTCGTGGACGAAGGCCGGGTGCTCGGCGTCGTCGCCCTGGAGGACATCCTCGAGGAGCTGGTCGGCGAGATCAGGGATTCGGCCCACCGATGAGAGGAGCACTGGGATGAGCGTGTTCGACAAGGCCAAGGCCAAGGCGGAGGAGCTGCTCGGGCGGGCGACGGAGGTCTACGGCGAGTCGCACGGCGACGCCGCCGCCGAGGTCGCCGGGGAGGCCCGCCGACTGGAGGGCGAGGCCGACGAGGAGGCCGCCGAGCGCGCCGACCAGCAGCGCCGGCACCCCGACGACGACGGCCTCGCCGGCGCCCGCTGACGGACTGACCGGCCGGCGGCTCAGCGCAGCCGGACGGCGACCAGCGCGACATCGTCGTCCGGCCGGCCGTGCACCAGCCGCTCGACGACCTGGTCGCACAGCACGTCCAGCGGGCAGCCGGCGAGCTCGGCGACCACCGCGCGCAGCCGGGCCAGCCCGGTGTCGAGGTCCTCGTGCCGGCGCTCGACCAGGCCGTCGGTGAACATCAGCACCGTCGACCCCGGCGGCAGCGCGACCACGTGCTCGTGCCGCGCGGCCAGGCCGTCCACGCCGAGCAGCAGGTCGCCCTGCCAGGGGTCCGGTGCGCCCAGCGAGCCGTCGGCGTGCAGCACGACCGGGGACAGGTGGCCCGCGCTGGACCAGACCATGGTCGCGCCGCCGCCCTCGACCTCCGTCAGCCGGGCGACCGCGCAGGTGGCCAGCGTCGGGAAGTCCAGGTGGTCCATCGCCACGTCGAGCCCGCGCAGCACCTCGCCGGGCCCGGCGTCGGAGTAGGTGGCGATGCCGCGCAGCAGCCCGCGCAGCTGACCCATCGCCGCGGCGGCCGCCGTGTCGTGCCCGACGACGTCGCCGATGACCAGGGTCATCGCGCCGCTGGGCGAGCGGAAGGCGTCGTACCAGTCCCCGCCGACCCGGGCCGCCTCGGCCGCCGGGGTGTACCGGACGGCGACCTCGGCCCCGGCGGGCCGGAACGGTTGGGTCAGCAGGCTGCGCTGCAGCTCTTCGGCGAGGGCGGCCTGCTGGCGGTAGAGCCGGCCGTTGTCCAACGCCAGCCCGATCCGGTCGGCGCACTCCCGGGCGGCGGCGAGGTCCTCCGGCGCGGGGGCGTGCCCGGCCGACCACCAGAGGGTGATCACGCCCAGCGTGCGCCCCCGGCCGAGCAGGGGCAGGTAGAACCCCGTGCCGGTGGCCAGCTGCGCCTGCAGCCGGCGGGCCTCGCCGGGCGGCAGGCTGTCGGCGACCTCCGCGGCGGTGACCGGCATCGGCTCCTGGGCCTGCATCGACCGGATCAGCGGGGTGGTCGAGGGCAGGGCCCCCAGCCGCAGCTCGCTGTACCGCTCCAGCACCGGCCGCAGCTCGGCGTCGGCGTGCCAGCACCCGACGTCCCGGGGGCGGCCGGCGTCGTCCAGCACGGTCACCACGGCCCAGTCCGCCAGCACCGGCACCAGCAGGCGGGGGATGCGGCTCATGCTCTGCACGGCGTCGGGCGACCCGACGACCTCGGCGCTGACCTGGGCCAGCACCGCCAGCCGCTCCTGCGCCCGGTGCCGCTGCGTGGTGTCGGTGAAGAAGACGTTGATCCCGCCCTGCTCGGCGGGCACGACGCGGACCTCGAACCACGCACCCAGCGCCGCGGAGAAGGCCTCGGCCACCTCGGGCACCCGGGTCCGGGCGACCCGCCGGTAGGTGCGGCCGAAGGCGCTCTCCTCGTTGCCGGGGAAGGCCTGCCAGGCGTTGCGGCCGAGCAGGTCGGCCCGGTTGCGGCGGAAGGTCCGCTCGGCGCCGGCGTTGACGTAGGTGATCGTCCAGTCGGCGGCGAACTGCAGGAAGCCCATGGGCATCCCCTCGAGAACACCTGTACCCGCCTGCCGCACCACCCGGGTCCCCTTTCCCGACGGCGCTCAGCCTAGGGGCAGGACACCCATTCCTCGGCCCCGTCGGTGAACACCTGGCGCTTCCAGATCGGCAGCCGGGCCTTGATCTCGTCGACGAGCTCCGCGCAGGCGGCGAACGCCTGGCCACGGTGGCTGGTGGAGACCGCGCAGGCCAGGGCCACGTCGCCGATCGCGAGCAGGCCCACCCGGTGGCTGACCGCCACGGCGTGCACCTCGGGCCGGGCGGCGAACTCCGCGGCGATCTCCTCGACCAGCGCCTGCGCGGTCGGGTGGCCGACGTACTCCAGCTCGGTGACGCCGCGTCCGCCGTCGTGGTCGCGGACGACGCCGGCGAAGCTGACCGTGGCCCCGGCGGCCGGGTGGGCCGCGGCGGCCTCGTGCGCGGCGACGTCCAGGGGCTGGTCGCTGATGGTGGCGATCACGGCTGGACCGTACTCGGCGGGACGTCCCAGTCGGCCGGGTCGGCCAGGCCGGTGCAGTCGACCTCGGTGACCTCGTGGTCGCGCAGGTAGGCCCGGGCGCCCTCGTCCCCGGTCGCCGAGGCGGCCACGCCGGCCCAGTGGTCCCGGCCGATCAGCACCGGGTGTCCCGGGACGCCGTCGTAGGTCGGGACGACGAGCGCGTCGGGCGCGGCGTGCCCGCTGATCCGCGCCAGCGCCTCGGCGGTCATGCCGGGGACGTCGACCAGCATGATCAAAGCCGCCTCGATGCCGCCGCCCAGGGCCTGCAGCCCCTGGATGCCGGTGCGCAGCGAGGACGCCATGCCGGTCTCCCAGTCGCGGTTGCCGACCACGGTCGCGCCGTCCAGGTCGGCGCGCTGCCACACCTCGACCATCGCGGCGCCGAGCACGACCAGCACGGGGTCGCAGACCGTGCGCGCCGTCCGCACGGCCCGCTCGACGAACAGCGACCCCTCGTGCTCGACCAGTGCCTTGGGCATGCCGTAGCGGGAGCCGCCCCCGGCGGCGAGGACGAGCGCGGCGACCGACACGACCCCACCCTCTCAGGAGGTGCCGGACCGCACCTTGCCCACGTACTCCTCGAAGGTGATCGGGCCGCCCTCCCCGGCGGTGCGGGCGGCGTCGGGCAGCACGTCCTGCACCACGTCCAGCCGCTTCCACGAGGGGCGGGGCGCGTCGCCGCCGGCATCGGGGACGTACTCGCTGGCCCGGACCCGCTGGTGCACGTGCACGTACCGGCCGCAGTTGGGGAACACCTCGTCGACGACGGCCCGGGTGACCAGCGTGGCACCGGGCCAGCGGGCCAGCAGCTCGTCGTCCGCGCTGACGGTGGCGGTGGCCTGCACCCGGACCCGGTCCGGGGTCTCCAGGTCGATGAACAGCAGGCCCACCTGCCCGGTCTCGGTCGCGTTGCCCATCGACAGGAACATGCCGTTGCCGTCGTAGTGCGGGAAGGCCAGCGTGCGCTCGTCCAGGACGGCGACGACGCCGGTGGGCCCGCCCTTGTAGGACACCGTGGGCCGGCCCTGCCCGTCCACGGTGGACAGGAAGAAGAAGTCCCGGGAGGCGATGAACGCCGCCGACCCGTCGTCGAGCCGGTCGGCGACGACCGCGGCCTCGAGCCGGTCGGCCAGCGGGCGGGAGCCGAAGTGGTCCTGCCAGGTCCGCTGCGGTGCGGTGTAGAAGTCGGTCACGGGTGCCCCCTCGTCCGCGGTCCGCGACGCTGCGGACCGGTCGGCCCACCCTCCCCCGGTGACCCGGTCCGCGCTCGGTCGGCCACCTGACCACATGCGTGCCTTCACGGATGCGCAGGTAGCGTGGCAGTCGTGACCGCCACGACCGCCGACCGGCCCGTGCTCGTCGACCGGCGCCCCCGCCTGGCGGTGGCCTGGACGCTGCCGGAGGTCCGCTGGGCGGCGGTGTCGCTGGGGCTCTTCGCGGTCGGCGTGCTGCTGCAGCTGGCCGGGGCACCCGCCGTGGTCTGGTGGGCGGCGTACCTGGCCTGCTACGCCGCGGGCGGCTGGGAACCGGCGGTGGCCGGCGTGCAGGCGCTGCGGGAGCGAACGCTGGACGTCGACCTGCTCATGGTGGTGGCCGCCCTCGGCGCCGCGGCCATCGGCCAGGTCTTCGACGGCGCCCTGCTGATCGTCATCTTCGCGACGTCCGGCGCGCTGGAGGCCTTCGCCACCCGGCGCACCCGCGACGCCGTCCGGGCGCTCACCGACCTGGCCCCGGAGCAGGCCTGCCGGCTCGAGCACGGCCGGGAGTCCACGGTCCCGGCCGCGGAGCTCGAGGTCGGCGACCGGGTGCTGGTCCGCCCCGGCGACCGGCTACCCGCCGACGGCACGGTCGTCGAGGGAGCCTCGGAGGTCGACCAGGCCTCGGTGACCGGCGAGCCGCTGCCGGCGGACAAGCAGCCCGGCGACGAGGTCTTCGCCGGCACCGTCAACGGCACCGGGACGCTCACCGTCGAGGTGGGCCGGCCGGCGCACGACAGCGTGGTGGCCCGGATCGCCGACCTGGTGGCCCAGGCGTCGGAGACCAAGGCCGGCACGCAGTTGTTCATCGAGAAGGTGGAGCAGCGGTACTCCGTGGGCGTCGTCGTCGCCACGCTGGCGGTCTTCGCCGTCCCGCTGCTGCTGGGCGCCGACCTGCAGAGCGCGCTGCTGCGGGCGATGACCTTCATGATCGTGGCGTCGCCCTGCGCGCTCGTGCTGGCCACGATGCCGCCGCTGCTGTCGGCGATCGCGACCTCTGGGCGGCACGGCGTGCTGGTCACCTCGGCGGTGGCCATGGAGGGCCTGGGCAGCGTCACCGCCGTCGTGCTGGACAAGACCGGCACGCTCACCGACGGGACGCCGGCCGTGGTGGCCGTCGGCGCCGGGCCGGGGTGGGCGGAGTCCGAGCTGCTGTCCCTGGCGGCGTCGGTCGAGGTGCCCAGCGAGCACCCGGTCGGGCGGGCGGTGCTCGCCGCGGCGCGGGAGCGCGGCCTGGCGACCCGGCCGGTGCAGGGCTTCCGGGCGGCCGTCGGCCGCGGGGTCGTCGGGACGGTGGACGGCCGGGTGGTCGCGGTCGGTTCGGCCACGGACGACGGCCCGCCCGGTGCCGCCGCCGAGCAGGCGCGCGGCCGCACGGTCGTCGCGGTCACCGTGGACGGCGACCCGGCCGGCTGGCTGGCGCTGGCCGACCGGCTCCGGCCCTCCGCCGCCGGCACCGTGACCGCGCTGCGGGGGCTGCTGGGCCGCTCCCCCGTGCTGCTCACCGGGGACACCGCGCGCGCGGCCGGGACCCTGGCCGCCGAGCTGGGCATCACCGACGTGCGGGCCGGGCTGCTGCCCGGGGACAAGGTCGCCGCGGTCCGGGAGCTGCAGGCGCAGGGCCACCGGGTGCTGGTGGTCGGCGACGGGGTCAACGACGCGCCGGCCCTGGCCGCCGCCGAGGTCGGGGTGGCGATGGGCGGCATCGGCTCCGACCTCGCGGTGGCCAGCGCCGACGTCGTGGTGGTCCGGGACGACCTGGGCACGCTGCCGGCGCTGGTCGCCCTGTCCCGGCGGGCGCGGCGGCTGGTGGTGCAGAACCTGGTGGTCGCCGGCCTGGTCGTCGTGGCGCTGGCGACCTGGGACCTGGTCGGCCACCTGCCGCTGCCGCTGGGCGTGGCCGGGCACGAGGGGTCCACGATCCTGGTGGCGCTGAACGGTCTGCGGCTGCTCCGCCGGGGAACCTGGCGGCCCTAGCCGCGCGGGAGGCGGCGGGACTGCCGCGCGGTCGCGACCAGCCGGCCCTGCTCGTCGTGCAGGTCCGCCTCGTCCACGCACGACCAGCCGTCGCTCCAGGCCGTCCACTGGTCCACCCGGACCCAGGCGCCGACCGGCGGCGGCGGGCCCACCAGGTGCATCGTCAGCTCCACCGTCGGCAGTCCCACGGGCTCGGTCCGGACGGCGAACAGGCTCGGCGGCAGGGCGTCGACCACCAGGCCCAGGGCGACGAGCGGGTCGGTCACCCCGGCCGAGGGCCGGACCCGGCACCAGACCGTCAGCCGCGGCTCGCTGCCCCCGGCCAGCGGTCGGCCGGTACCGACCACGCGGAAGTCCAGGTGCTGGCTCATCGGCACGTAGGCCACCGGCAGCACCAGCTCCTCCGCCGCGGCCGGGCCCACGGCGTCCGCGGGCAGCTCCGGGACCGGGACGGGGCCCTCCGCCGGCGCCCCGGCCGGCGACGAGGACAGCAGCACCTGGGCCACGGCGCACAGCACGCCGGCCTGGCGCGCCTCGACCCGGATGCTCGACGTCGCGCCCAGGCGCTCGGGGACCGACCGGACCTCCAGGTCGGCGTCCGGGACGACGGGGGCCAGCAGGTGGGTGGCCGCCGTCCGCACCCGGACCTCCTGGCCCGGCCGGCCGTGGTCCTGCACGCAGGCGAGCGCCGAGGACAGCAGCGCGCCGACCACGACGCCGCCCTGCACCGCCGCGAAGGACCGCCAGGTGGGGTCCCAGCGGTGCACCGTCGGGGCGGGCGGGGACGGTGCGGTCGACATGCCGCGGACAGTACCGCTGGCTTCAGTCAGAGCAAGTCAGCGACGCACCAGGCCTGGCCCGGGGGTCACCTCGACCTCACCCCGACCCACCCGGTGCCCGGCCGCGCACCGGACCTCGACCCGCAGCTCGGCACCGCAGTCGGCGTGCGCCATCCGCAGCGTCGGCCCGGCCTCGGGGCTGGCGTACTCGTCGCCCCACTGCCGCAGCGCCATCAGCACCGGCACCAGCGCCTGCCCCTTCGCGGTCAGCCGGTACTCCTCGCGCGCCCGGCTGCCCGGCTCGCGGTAGCTGCGCCGCTCCAGCAACCCCTCGCCGACCAGGTCCTTCAGCCGCCGGGCGGCCATCGGCTCGCTGAGGCCGACCCGGCTGACGAAGTCGCCGAACCGGGTGGTCCCCAGGCTGGCCTCGCGCAGCAGCAGCAGCGTCGAGCGGGCGCCGACGAGGTCCAGCGCCCCGGCGATCGAGCACCCCTCCGACGTCCAGGTGTCCCGCTCGCCCAGGAAGTCGTCCACGAGGCCGAGCGTACCCCTGACTTGCTGCTGGTTCAGCCAGCCGGTCTACGCTGGCTTCATCCCACGTGCGCCAGCTGTACCGAGGAGCCCCCGTGCCCACCGTCCGTGACCTGTCCACCAGCACCGCCTTCGTGACCGGCGCCAACCGCGGCCTCGGCCGGCACCTCGCCGCCGAGCTCGTCCGCCGCGGCGCCACCGTCTACGCCGGCGCCCGCGACCCCCGGTCGGTGGACCTGGCCGGGGTGACCCCGGTCCAGCTCGACGTCACCGACCCTGCCTCGGTCGCCGCGGCCGCGGCCGCCGCACCGGGGGTCGACCTGCTGGTCAACAACGCAGGCAGCTCGACGGGCGCCGACCTGCTCACCAGCCCGCTCGACGACCTCAGGGTCGAGCTGGAGACCCACTACCTGGGCTCGCTGGCCGTCACCCGCGCCTTCCTGCCGTCCCTGGTCGAGCACGGCGGCGCGGTGGCCAACGTCCTGTCCGCGCTGAGCTGGGTCTCCTTCCCGGCGGTCGGGGCCTACGCCGCGGCCAAGTCCGCCGCCTGGTCGATGACCAACGGCATCCGCCAGGAGCTCGCGCCCCGCGGCGTCACCGTGACCGCGCTGCACGTGGGCTACATGGACACCGAGATGGCCGCCGGCGTCCAGGACCCGAAGTCCGACCCGGCCGACGTCGCCCGCGCCCTGCTCGACGCCGTCGCCGCCGGCGCGCACGAGGTCCTGTTCGACGACGTCAGCCGGCAGGTGCAGCAGGGCCTCGCGGGCGGCGTCGGCGCGCTGTACCCGCAGCTCGACGCCGCCTGACGCGCGGGCCGGAGCCGGGCGACCCCTCCCCGCGACTCGCCGCGCCCTGCGGAAACGGTGCTATACACGGTCAGGCCGCCAGACACGGGGGCTCAGGTCTCGTCGGTCAAACAGGGCGCCGGCGAGGCTGGCCCGGACAGCAGGTCGCCCTCGTCGACCACCCAGACCTGGGCAGCCCCGTACGGGGTGCTGCGGGTGCGCACGGGCTCGATCCGGCGGTAGACCCCGATCCAGCGCGGACCGGCGTAGACGAGCCGTCCCCGCAGCTGGTCGGTCGGGATCCGGTCCACCTGGCCGTGCCGGGGCCCGCCCACGTGCAGCACGAGCTCGGCAGGACGGGCGGGCGGCACGACCCGCGGACGAGGTCGGGCGGGGTGGGATGGGTGCTGCTGCAACGGCATGGAGTGGTCGCCTCCCGGCGGCCGTCGCCCGGCAGCTCACGGGCCGGCGACGGCGTGGTCTCGCACGACGCAGCCGGCCCCTCGACTGCGCCCCCCACGCTAGCCAGCCGCGGCGATCCGGCAACCCGGAGGACCAACCTGTGCGCTCCCGGTGGACTACGGTGATCGCCAGGCCGCCCCGGCGGTGCTCGTCCAACCAAGGGCGCATCCGCCAGCCCGAGAGGGATGGCCTCCGTCGGCGTCCCCACCGGGACGCCGGGATGGATGTGACCCCGATGGACGCGAACCGGAACGCCCGTGCCGACACCTCGTCCGGCGACCCGGCCGACATGGACGACGAGACCCACCGCGCCGCCCGGAACCAGGTGCCCACCCCCCAGCTGGGGACGGTGGACAGCGAGGGCGTGGACGCCCTCGGCCGGCTGCTGCTCGGCTCGGAGTCGGTGGCCTCGGTGCTGCACCGCGCGGCCAGCTACGCACAGCGCACCCTGCCCGTCGCGGAGGAGGCCTCGGTGACCCTGACGACCGGCCCCCGGCGCGCCTCGGCGGCCTGGACAGGGCTGATGGCCTTCGAGCTCGACGAGTGCCAGTACGGCCTGGGCTACGGGCCGTGCCTGGAGGCCGCCGTCACCGGCCGCGCGGTGGTCATCTCCGACACCGCGACCGAGACCCGGTGGCCGGCCTTCGCCGAGCTGGCGGCCCGGCAGGGCGTGGCGAGCACGCTCTCGGTACCGATCCCGGTCGGGGACAGCGCCCAGGCCGCGCTGAACCTCTACTCCACCAGCACCGCTGCCTTCGACGACCCGCTGCTGGTCTCCAAGGCCATGCACACCGCCGGTCAGGCCGCGGCCGCCATCGCCAACATGCACGACCTGGACCGGGCCCGCACCGAGATCGCCAACCTGCAGCTGGCGCTGGAGTCGCGCGCCGGCATCGAGCAGGCCAAGGGCATCCTGATGGCCATCCACGGCTACGACGCCGACAAGGCCTTCGAGGTGCTGTCCCACCGGTCGCAGAACAGCAACCGCAAGCTGCGCGACATCGCCGCCGAGATGATCGACCAGGTGGTCCGCGAGCAGCCGGCTCCCGGGGCGGGCACCGACCGGGCCTGAACCCGGCTCAGGGCGCGTCGGCCTCGGCCAGCAGCGCGTCCACCGGCAGCGAGCGGTCCAGCACCGCGGCCGCGACGTCGTCCACGTCGGTGCCCCGCCCGTAGGCGTACGCCCGCAGCAGCGCCAGCGCCTCGGGGCTGTCGACCCGCAGCGAGACGTTGACGAAGCCCATCGCCTGCCACACCAGGGACCGGCGCTGGGCGGCCGGGGAGTCCAGCCACGCCGGACCCCCGGGCCGACCGGGCCCGTTCGCCTCCTGGAACACCCGGGTGACCTCCCGGGTCACCACCAGGGCGTCGGAGACCGACAGCTCGCCGACCCGGTGCGGCGGGACCACGTAGAGGTCCAGCACGCCCACCTCGGCCAGCCCGTCCTCCAGCGGCAGGGCGATCACGCCGCGGACCGGGGTGCGGGCGACCAGCTCCGCGGTGAAGACCGGCCACCGCTCCGCCAGCTCGGCCTCGTCGGCGACCAGCGCCCGCTGCTCGGCGTGCGCGGACAGGCACGGGCCCTCGCCCACGGTGAACTGCAGGCGCTCGGCGGACGCGGCCACCGGGTCGCTGGCACCCAGCGGCAGCCGGCGACCGGTGGCGAAGTACAGGCTCAGCCCGACCCCGGCGACCGGCAGCACCTGGGCGGCCGCCTCGGCCAACCGCTGCGGCACCAGCTCCGCCGCCGGCAGCCCCCCCGCCGATGCGGCCATCGCGGCCCGGAACGTGTCCAGCACGGTCGACCTCCTCTCCTCGGGACACCATCTCCGCTCTTCCTGCCCCGGCGCTCCACCGCCGTACACACCGGTTGTTCCCCTCGCCGACCGGACCGGGCAGGATGGGCGGCGCTGCGTCGAGTGCCACCGGCGCAGCGCCACGAGAGGCCACCGCCGTGACCGCGGACGCTGCCGGGCTGGACTTCGCCGCCCTGTTCTCCGCCCTGCCGACCGCCTACCTCGTGATGTCCCCCGAGCTGGTGATCCTGGACGCCAACCCGGCCTACCTGCACCTGCTGGGCCGCACGCGCGCGGAGCTGGTCGGCCGGTACGTCTTCGACGCGTTCCCCCCGTCGCCGGACACCCTGGACGACGACGGCGGCAACCCGCTGCAGCGGTCCTTCGAGCGCGCCCGGGACACCGGGGTGCCCGACCCGCTGCCGATGTTCCGGTACGACGTGCTCGACCAGACCACCGGTCAGGTCCGCCGCCGCACCTGGTCCCTCACCAGCGTCCCGGTCCGCGGCCCCGGCGGGACCACCCGGTGGGTGCTGCAACGGGTCATGGACGTGACCGACTACGTGGCCGACCTCGTGGCCGGACGGGCGCGGCCCGGGGCGCCCGACGGGTGCGATCCCTGGGCCCGCGTCGACGAGCTCGAGGCCGACCTGTTCGCCGGCACCCGCGAGCTGCGCAGCGCGCTCGCCGCGCAGGAGGCCACCGCCCGCCGGTTGGCCGCCCTGGCCGAGGTCGCCGTGCAGCTCGGCGCGGTCGAGACGGTCCAGGAGGTCACCGACGTCGTCGCCGGCACCGGGTTGGCCGCGCTGGGCGCGGTCGGCGGCGCCCTGGCGCTGCGCGAGGACAGCTCCTCCGTCGTCCGGCTGACCGTCGCCGGGGCCCGGACCGACGGTGCCGCGGCCGGCGCGCGGGCGTTGTGCAGCTGGGTGGTGCAGCACGACCGACCGGTCGCCCTGACCGGGCCGGACGGTGCCCGCAGGTGGTCGGCGGAGACCGGTGCCGAGGTCGAGCTGCCCGGGTCGGCCACCTGGCTGGCCGCCCCGGTCCGCGGCGCCGGCCGGGTCCTCGGTGCGCTGCTGGCGACCTGGGACCGACCACGGCCACCCGGGGACGACGAGGCGCAGCTGGTGGAGGCGCTGGCCAGCCAGGCGGGGGACGCCGTCCGCCGGATCCGGGGCATCGCGGCCGAGCGCCGGGCCGCCGCCAGCAGCCGGGCCGTCGCCGAGACCCTGCAGCGCTCCATGCTCAGCGCCCCGACGGCGCCGCGCGGGGTCCAGCTCGCCGTCCGCTACCTGCCGGCCTCGCACGCCGCGCAGGTGGGCGGTGACTGGTACGACGCCTTCCTGCAGGCCGACGGCGCGGTGAACCTGGTGATCGGGGACGTCGTGGGCCACGACATCCACGCAGCCGCGGCGATGGGCCAGCTGCGCAGCCTGCTGCGCGGCATCGTGGTGGCCGGCAGCCCCGGTCCGACGGCGGCGCTGGCCACCCTGGACACCGCGATCGCCCAGCTCGACCTGCGCACCTACGCCACGGTCGGCCTGGCCCGGCTGGAGCAGGACCCGGACGACCCGTGCCGCGGGACCACCCGGCTGCGGTGGGCCAGCGCCGGGCACCCGGCCCCGGTGGTCGTGGACTCCCGGGGCGCGGCGGTCCCCGTCCCCGACCCGGCCGGGCACCTGCTGCTGGGGGTGGACGCCGGCTGCACCCGGGGGGACGTCGTGGTCACCCTGGACCAGGGCTCGACGGTGCTGCTGTTCACCGACGGCCTGGTCGAGCGCCCGGGCGAGGACGTCGCCCGCGGGGTGGCCCGCCTGCAGGACCTCCTCGTGGAGCTGGCCGGCCGGGACCTGGAGCAGCTGTGCGACGAGGTGCTGCACCGGCTGGTCGACGGCCACCCCGCCGACGACGTCGCCCTCGTCGCCGCCCGGCTGCACCCCGGCGCAGGGGTCCGACCGGCCTAGCCCCCGGCCGGTCCGGCCGTGGTGCGGGCGCCGCGCTCGTGGGCCGCGACCAGCTCCTCGGCCACCTCGCGCAGCTTGCGGTTGGTGTGCTGGCTCTGCCGCTTGAGCGCCTCCAGGGCGACGGCGGCGTCGCAGTCGGCCCGGGCCATCAGCAGACCGGTGGCCTGCCCGATCACCGTCCGGCTGACCAGGGCCTGCTCGAGCTGGCCCACCTGGTCGCGGTGCTCCTCCAGCGACTGCGTCGTCGCCAGCGCTCCGGCGAGGAGGTCGGCCCACTGCTGGCCGATCTGCCGGTCGGCGTCGCCGAGGGCCCCGGGGGTGCGCGCGTACAGGTTCAGCGCGCCCGGGGTCTCCCCGCCGGGGAGCGGGAGGGACAGGGTGGCCCGCACTCCTGCGGCCACCGCGCGGGCCGGGTACCCACCCCACCGGCGCTCGGCGACCATGTCCGGCACGGCCACGACCACGCCCTCGCGCATCGACTCCAGGCACGGCCCGACGCCCAGCTCGTACTGCTGGGCATCACCCAGCCGGGCCAGCTCGCCGGCACTGGCGATCGTCAGCGGGCCCCCGGCCCGCTGCACCGTCAGCCCGCACGCGTCGGCGCCCGGCGCCAGCCGGACGACGGTGTCCACCAGGTCCCCGAGCAGCGCTCGACCGGCGCCCGCCGGTCCTGCGCCCTTCTCCCCGACCCGGTCCAGGACAGGATCACCGCCGTGCATGACACGCCTCCCACGCATCGTGGCCGTCCCCGAGACCTGGAGACCGCCGAGACGGATTCTGCCGGAACCCCGCGAGGCCTCAGGACGGGGGTCGCAGCGCGAACCGGAGCGCCGTGTGGTCGAGGGTCCGGGGCAGCGGCCCGGTGTCCGGGGCGCTGCGGCCCGCGGTCTGCACCGGCTCGTCGGGGCCGAGGAGGGCGGCCAGGACCACCGAGGACGTGTGCAGCACCAGGTCCCGCCCCGGGCAGCGAGCCGGGCCCGCGCTGAAGGGCACCATCGACCGCAGCGAGGCGCTGGTCCCCGCCGGCGCCGTCTCGTCCAGCCACATCCGGGGGACGAACCGGTCCGCCTCGGGGAGCTGCTCGTCGTCGCGGTGCAGCAGCGAGGAGACCAGGACGAACGTGGTGCCGGCCGGGGCGGTCCGCCCGCCCCAGTCCGTGGGCCGGGTGGTCTCGCGGAGCACCGCCAGCGTGGTCGGCCACAGCCGGACCGACTCCAGCACCGTCGCGCGCAGCAGCGGCAGGTCCGGTCGCCCGGGCACGGCCGCGGCCACCTCGGCGCGCACCGCCGCGGCGTGCTCCGGGTGGCCGGCGAGCAGGGCCGCCGCCCGGTGCGTCGCGATCCCGGCGGCGTCCCAGGCGAACAACCAGTGCGCCACCTGCGAGGGCAGGTCGAGGTCCGCCCCGTGCTCCCCGCCGGCGGCCGCCGTGACGGTGGCGGCCAGGCTGCCGGGCTCGGCCCGGTCCAGGTGGTCCTGGACGGCGGCGAGCAGCCGCCGCCGGCCGTCGTGGTCGGTGCGGCGCAGGTAGGCCCAGTTGGCCCGCCCGCGCAGCCGGGCGAGCTCGTCGGTCAGCCCGACGTCGTCCCGGGCGCCGTCCCCCAACGTCACCCGGCGGGTGATCCGGGCCCAGGCCTCGGTGAAGGTCGGCCAGTCCCAGGAGCCCGCCCGGCGCAGCGGGGCCAGCTCCTCGGCGGCCACCGCCCCGATCGCGGCCGCCTGCTCGTGCAGCGGCACGTCGAGCTGCAGGACGTCCTCGTTCCAGCGCCGCCGGGCCGCCCGCGGCGCCCCGTCGCTGATCAGCACCCCGCCGGGCTGGAAGTGCTGCAGCGCGGCCCGCTTCTCCGTGGTCGCCGGCGCGAAGGGCTCCGGGCTGCCGGCCAGGACCCGGGCGGCGTCCTGCGCCCCGGTGAGCAGCGCGACGCTGCGGCCCGGGATGCGGAGCACCAGCGGGCCCCGGCCGTACCGGGCCCGGGCGCGCTGCAGCGCGCGCACCGCCCGGTCGTCGCCCTGCCACCGGTCCAGCAGCCGCACCACGGCCGGGCGCCGGACGATGATGCCCTGGGCCAGCATCGGGGCCAGGACGCCGGCGACCAGCCGGGCGGTCCCGCCGGCGCCCAGGCGGACCGGCGCGGCCGACGAGGTGCCCGGCTCCTCCACGGCCCGGTCGTGCTGCGCCTGCTCCACCATCCGTGCCCTCCCGGGGGTCCGGCCGCGACTGCGCGGCTCGTCGTCCAGGAGTTCCTGACCGTGCCCGTCGGCCGGCAAACAGCGTGTGCGGCGACCGGCTCAGCGGGCCGGGGCCACCGGCTTCTCCAGGCAGGCCCAGACGTGCTTCTGCGCGGTGTCGTGGTGCACGCCGTGCGCGTCGGCCAGGTCGGCGACCACGTGCAGGCCGTAGCCACCGGCACCGGCCGGGCGCTCGACGGCCGGGGTGGGCAGCCGGTCCGGTGCGCTGTCGCTGACCACGACGACCCAGCAGTCGACGTCGTCGCACACCTGCAGCCGGGACGGCGGGGTGCCGTGCCGCACCGCGTTCGAGGTCAGCTCGTCGATGACCAGCACGGCCTTCTCCACGGCGTCCTCGCCCGCGTCGCCGGCGGAGGGCGGCAGCGAGGCGGTCAGGAAGGCCCGCACCTGCCGGCGGACGGCGCTCAGCGCGCGCAGGGACTCCAGGACCAGGATCAGCCGGTCCGCGGTCGCCGGCTCGGGGACGGGGCTGTCCCGCGACCAGGACGCCGCCGCCAGCACGTGCTCCTGCGCGGACATCCGTGCACGATCGGCCACGCCCACCCTCTCGGTCATATGGTCGGCGGACGGGGTCCGCGGGCGGTGCCGGGCGCACCTGCCACGACCTGCATGCCCGTTATCGGCACTTCCACTCCTGGAGCGGTCAGCTGCTCCGCGGCGGGGGGACGTACCCCTCCGGCGCGACGCGCACCGCCAGCAGCGCGATGTCGTCGTCGTGCCCGTGCTGGTTCTCCGCGAGCACCACGTCGAGCAGGGCGTCCAGCGGCAACCGGTGGTGCTCGGTCAGGGTCCGCCGCAGGGCTGCGATCCCCCGGTCGACGTCGGCGCCCAGGTGGCGGTGCTCGATCAGCCCGTCGGTGTAGAGCAGCAGGGTGTCCCCGGGCTGCAGCTCGGTGGTCCAGTCGCGGCGGGCCCGCTCGCCGTCCACCCCGACCAGGAGGTCCGGACGACGCTCGAGCAGGGTGGTCGACCCGTCCGGGTGCAGCAGGACCGGTGCGGGGTGGCCGGCGTTGGACCAGTGCAGCGTGCGGGCACCCTCGGCGCCCGCCTGCTCGATGCGGGCCAGCACGACGGTGGCCAGGCCGGCGACGTCCAGCCCGGCGACGGCGCGGTCGAGCCGGCGGAGGGTCTGCGAGGGTCGCTCGCCCCGGTCGTAGGCGAACGCGCGCAGCAGGGTGCGCAGCTGACCCATCGTGGCCGCAGCCTGCATGTCGTGGCCGGTCACGTCGCCGATCGCCGCGACGGTGCCGCCCTGCGCGGTGCCGAACGCGTCGTACCAGTCCCCGCCGACCTGGTCGCCGGCGTGGGAGGCCGCGTACCGGGCCCTGAACTCCAGGCCGTCGACCTCGGGGAGGTGGGTCAGCATCGCCGCCTGCAGCGTCTCGGCGACGACGCGCCGGTCGGCCAGGCTCGCCGCGGCGCGCGTCGCGGCGTCGGAGGACTGCACCCGCAGCGTCCGCAGCTGCAGCTCGGAGCTGCACGCCACTGCCAGGTCCTCCAGCGCGGTGAGCTCCTGCGGGGTCCACCGCCGCGGCCGGTGGTCGATCGCGCACAGTGAGCCGACGACCTGGCCCAGGGCGTCGAGCAGCGGCATGCCGGCGTAGGCGATGACGCCGAGGTCGGCGATCGCCGAGTTCTCCCAGACCAGCGGGGTGATCCGGGCGTCCTCGACCAGCAGCGGCGCCCCGGAGCGGACCACGTGCTGGCAGAAGCTGTGCGTCAGCGGGGTGCGCCGGGTCGAGGCCCACGGCTCGGGCAGCCCCAGCGCGCCCGGGAGCACCTGCTCGTCGACGTCCACGAACGACACCAGCGCCACGGGGACGCCCAGCAGCTGGCGGACCAGCCGGGCGAACCGCTCGAAGGCGGGGTCCGGGGCCGGGACGGCGACCACCGGGAGCTGGGCGGGGAGTCCGCCCAGGACGGTGTCGGTCATGCGTCCTCCCGGGCGTCTGGGCACGGTGCCCGGGCGACGGTGCCGAAGCTACCCGCGCCGGCCGCGGCTGTCTGCGTCCCCTGGCCCGCCGGGGTGACCCCGTCGGGGACCCGGGTCACGATCGGTCGCCGACGATCTAGCCTGACCCCGTGCACCCCCGTTCGAGCGCTCCGGGCGACGCCTGGCCGCCGGCGGGCACGGCGATCTCCGAGGTGGAGCTGCAGGAGCTGCGGGAGCGGGCGGTGGTGGCCACCGACATCTGCTTCACCATCTCCGACCCCCGTCTGCCGGGCAACCCGCTGGTCTGGGTCAACCCGGCGTTCGAGCGGGTGACCGGCTACACGGTCGAGGAGTCGGTCGGGCGCAACTGCAAGTTCCTGCAGGGCCCGGACACCGACCAGGCCGCGGTCACCCGGTTGGTCGGCGACCTGGCGGCGCGCGGGTCCTCGGCGGTCACGCTGCTCAACCACCGGGCCGACGGCACGGCCTTCTGGAACTACGTGGTGGTCAACTCGGTGATCGACCGCGCCGGGGAGCTGGTCGGCTTCGTCGGCGTGCAGACCGACGTCACCGCCCGGGTGGTCGCCGACGCCGAGCGGGCGGCGGCGCTCGCCGCCGAGCAGAGCGCCCGCCAGGCCGCCGAGCGGGCGCAGGCCGTGGCCGAGGCCGCCCGGGCGCGGATGACGCTGATGGCCGAGGCCACCACCGCCCTGGGCGCGAGCCTGGACATGACCGAGCTGCAGCAGCGGCTGGCCCGGCTCTGCGTACCGCTGCTGGCCGACTGGGTGGCGATCTCCGAGGTCGACGAGACCGGGGTGGTCACCTCGATCACCTGCGAGCACCGGGCCGGCGAGGCCGCCCGGGAGCCGACGGAGCAGATGTCCGCGCAGTTCCTGGGCCGGCGCTTCCCCGACACCTCCCCCACCGCCCGGGCCATGGCCACCGGCCGGCCGGTGGTCGTCTCCGGGCTGACCGCCGAGGCCATGCAGCCCTGGACGCGCGGGCTGCACGGCACCCCGGTCCTGGACGACCTGGGCACCGGCTCGGTGGCGGCCTTCCCCCTCACCTCCCGCAGCGGCACCTGGGGCGTCTTCGTGCTCGTGCGCCAGACCCCCGAGGGGTTCGACGAGGACGACGTCGAGGTCGCCCAGGACCTGGGACGCCGGGCCGGGCAGGCGCTGGACAACGCGCGCCGCTACGCCCGGGAGGCCTCGGTCGCCGAGACGCTCCAGCACGCGCTGCTGCCGGAGCTGCCGACCATCCCCGGCGTCCTCGCCGCGGCGCACTACACCGCCGCCTCCACGACGGCCTCGGTCGGCGGCGACTTCTACGACCTGCTGCCGCTGCCCGGTCGGTCGGTCGGCGTCGTCATCGGCGACGTCACCGGGCACGACATCACCGCGGCCGCCGCGATGGGCCAGCTGCGCGGGCTGCTCCGGTCCGAGGCGTGGGCGGTCGACGCCCCCGACCCGGCCGAGGTGCTCGGCCGGGTCGACCGCCTCCTCGAGGTCCTCGGCCTCCCGGTGATGGCCACCGCCCTGCTGCTGCGGGCGACCCCGCCGGCCACCGGGGACCCGCACGGCTCCTGGACCGTCGAGTGCGCGAACGCCGGCCATCCGCCGGCGCTGCTGCGCACCCCCGACGGCGAGGTCTCGGTGTTCTGCGACGAGCACGGCATGCTGCTGGGCACCGGGATGTCCCAGGAGCGACCGGCGCGGACCGCGACCTCCAGCGAGGTGCCGGCCGGCAGCCAGCTGCTGCTCTACACCGACGGCCTGGTGGAGCAGCCCAGCGCGGCCGGCTCGGCCGAGCGGGACATCGACGAGGGCATGGACCGGTTGGGCCGGCTGTGGGCGGCGCTGCCCCGCACGACGCACCCCGAGGACGCCTGCCGGGCCTTCGACGACCTGGTGGTCGAGCGGTCCGACGACATCGCGCTGCTCGTCGTCCGGCTGGGCACCGCTGCCGGCTGAGCCAGGTCCTCAGGCCGGGCGCGGCCGGGCCAGGTAGAGCGCCGCCGCGTTGCCGCGCAGCACGGCGTCGTGGTGCTCGGCCGGCACAGCGTCGGCCAGCAGCCGGAGGTCGACGGGCTCGAACGGCCGGCGCGCGCGGGTGGAGGGCAGGTCGGTGCCGGCCAGCAGCGCGCCCGGGTCGACCGCCACGACGGCCGCGGCCACCGCGGCCGGGTCCAGGTCGACCCGGCCGAACCCGGTGGCCTTGACCTTCACCCCGGCGGCCACCAGGTCCAGCAGCGCGGGTGTGCCGTCGGCGTGCAGCCCCAGGTGGTCGACCACCACCGCCGGCAGGGCGCGCAGCACCCCGGCCAGCCCGGGCAGCTCGCGGGCGTCGACGTAGAGCTCGGCGTGCCAGCCGGCGACCTCGTGCACCCGGCGGGCCAGCCGGTCCAGCTCGGCGACCGGCGCCGACCCGCCGCGGGCCAGGTTGAACCGGACCGCCCGCACCCCGGCGGCGTCCAGCCGGAGCAGCTCCTCGTCGGTCACCGAGGCCGGCAGCTGGGTGACCCCGACGAACGACGGTCCGAGCAGCATTAGCGCCCGGACCAGGTAGCTCTGGTCGAAGGCCTGGAAGGACCCGGAGACGACCGCCCCGCCCACCACGTGCAGGTCGGCGACCGCGGCCCGGTAGTCGGCCACGGTGAACGCCGGCGGCAGGTAGCCCTGGTTGGGCACCAGCGGGAACGCCGGGTCCACCACGTGCAGGTGCGCGTCGAACAGCGGCGGGGTCACCCCCGGCAGCGTAGGAGCGGCCCGGACCTGCTCCACTACGTCGTCGTCCGACCGCTGCCGTGGAGCCTGCCCCGTGTCCCTGCTCGACGTCCTGCCGCCCGACGGTTCGGCGACGGCGCTGCTGGTCCTGCTGCTGGCGGCCTTCGCCGCCGGATGGGTGGACGCCGTCGTGGGCGGCGGCGGGCTGGTGCAGCTGCCGGTCCTGCTGCTGGTCGGCGGGCTGACCCCGCTGCAGGCCTTGGCCACCAACAAGCTGGCCTCGATCGCCGGCACCACGACCAGCGCGCTGACCTACCTGCGGCGCACCCGGACCGACCTGCGGACGGCCGCCCCGATGGCCGTGGTCGCCCTGCTGCTGAGCACGCTGGGCGCCTCGGTCGCGGCGAACCTGCCGACCGCCGCGATCAAGCCGGTCATCGTGCTGGCCCTGGTGGCCGTGGCCGGGCTGATCGCCACCCGGCCCTCCCTGGGCGAGCTGGCCCGGCCGCGCCGGGAGGCGGCCGCGCACTACCTGCTGGCGATGGTGCTGGCCGCGGTCATCGGGTTCTACGACGGGGTGCTCGGCCCCGGCACCGGCACGTTCCTGGTCATCGGGCTGATCGCCGTGGTCGGCTACGACTTCCTGCACGCCAGCGCCACGGCCAAGGTGGTCAACGCCGCGACCAACCTGGGCGCCCTGCTGTACTTCCTGCCCTCGGGCGCGGTGCTGGTCGGCCTCGGCCTGCTCATGGGTGCGGCCAACGTGGCCGGCGCCTACCTGGGGGCCCGGATGGCGATCGCCAAGGGCAACCGGTTCATCCGGGTCGTGTTCCTGGTGGTCGCCGTCGCGCTGATCACCCGGCTGTCGGTCGACGTCTGGCAGGACCACCGGAGCTGAGCGTCAGCCGCCGTGCGGGTCCGAGCGCAGGGCGAGCAGGGCTATGTCGTCCTCGGCGTGGTCGGTCACCACGGCGATCAGCTCGTCGCACAGCTGCGCCAGCGGCAGACCCCGCAGGCCGACGACGTGCCCGACCAGCCAGGCCTGGGCGTCGTCCAGGTTGCCGGTCCGCCGCTCGACCAGGCCGTCGGTGTAGAGCAGCAACCCGTCCCCGGGGCGGAGGTCCAGGTCGTGGTCGGTGCGCGGGCTGCCGGGGACGGCGCCCAGGATCCGCTCCACGCGTGCCCCGACGGGGACCGCACCGCCCGTGGCGGGCACGAGCAGGGGCGGCGGGTGGCCGGCGTTGGACCACCGCAGCCGGTGCACCCCGTCGGTCGGCTCCGGCTCGACCCGCACCACGACCGCCGAGGTCAGGCGGTCGACCCCCAACCCGGCCATCGCGGCGTCCAGGGCCTCCAGCACCCGGGCCGGTGAGTGCTGGGTGAAGGCGATCCCGCGCAGCAGGTTGCGCACCTGGGCCATCACCGCGGCCGCGCTCTGGTCGTGCCCGGCGACGTCGCCCACCACCAACCAGGTGGCCCCGTCCTGGCCGCGGAAGGCGTCGTACCAGTCGCCGCCGATCTCGGCCTCCGTCGTGGCCGGGCGGTACCGGACGGCGATGTGCAGGTGCTCGGGCTCGACCGGGTCGGTGAGCAGGCTGCGCTGCAGGGCCTCCGACATCGTCCGGCTGGTCTCGGCCGCCGCCCGCTCGGCGAGGTGGGCGAGCGTGTCGCCCAGGACGCCGGCGACCTGGTTGGCGACCAGCTCCTGGAAGGTGCGGTACGCCTGGTCCTGCACCAGGTGCGGGCTCAGGCCCAGCACCAGCACGCCGACCGCGGCGCTGCGCCCCGGTGGCGTGAGCGGGAGGGCGACGGCGGTCCGGACCGGTCCGTCGCCGATCTCGGCCGGCACAGCGCCCCACCTGCCGTCGAGGTCCTCGGCGGTCTGCCGGCCGGTCAGGGCGGTGCGCAACCACGCCTCCTCCGCCGTCCCCGGCGCGACCGCCGGGACACCGTGCCCGCCGTGCAGCAGCAGCGGGCTCCCCGGGTCGTCGACGTCGGTCAGCAGGTGTACGCCGGCCAGCGGCAGGTCGGTCCGGTGCTCGGCGAGCACCTCCACCACGGCCGCGACGGCGGCGCCCAGGTCGTCGTGCCGGGCGGCGCCGGTCTGGCCCAGCTGCTGGGCCAGCTGCAGCCGCCGGGTGGCCAGGACGCGCTCGGTGGTCTCCAGGACGGTGTCGAGCAGACCGACGACCTCGCCGTCGGCGTCGATCAGCGGGCTGTAGGAGAAGGTGAAGTAGGTCTCCTCGAGGAACCCGTTGCGGCTGCTCATCAGCAGGAAGTCCTCGAAGTGGTTGGCCACCTGCTCGGTGACGACCTGCTCGACCATCGGGGCCAGCGTCGGCCACTCGTCGGCCCACACCTCCGGCAGCGGCCGGCCCATCGCCGGGTGGAGCGCACCCATGAGCGGTGCGTAGGCGTCGTTGTAGACCATCACCAGCTCGGGCCCGGCCATCACCAGCATGCCGAACCGGGTGTTCATCGCCGTGCTGATCGCGGACCGCAGGGTCGGCGACCAGGTCTCCGGTGCGCCGATGGCCGTCGTGGCCCAGTCCGTCCCGGCGAACAGCGCACGGCACGGGGTCGGCTCGGCCGGGCCGAGGACGGCCCGGAGGGCGGCCTGCGGTGCCGGACCTCCCGGGGTGACCACCCGGACATCGTGCCGGACGACGCGCGCCGGTGCCCAGGGGGTCGTTGTGGCAGGGGGTCGCGCCGTGGTTCCCTGGGCACGAGCTGCCCCGGACCCGGCAGCGCGCAGACCGGCGGCGGGACCCCCGTCGCCTCGCGCGCCATCGGATGGTCCAGCAGAGGGCACCGCGTCGGTTGCGCGAGGTGGGGTCCCGCCGTCCCCCCTCACGGCACGAGCAGGATCTTGCCGCTGCTCGTGCGGGACTCGGCGAGGGTCAACGCAGCGGCGGCCTCGGCCAGCGTGAACCGGGCCGCGACGACCGGGGTCAGGACACCCTGGTCCAGGAGCTCGAGGACCGCCGCGAGGTCGGTCTCCAGGTGGCGGCGGAAGCGGGCCCGGCGGACGGCGTGCCCGGACCACAGGTCGTAGAAGGTGGCCCGCCGGCCGTTGGGCAGCGCCGACCACCACAGGTTGCGGCCGATCGCCTTGGCGAACGGCAGCCCGAGGCTGCCGGTGCCCGAGACGGCGTCGATGATCGCGTAGGAGACCAGGGTGCCGCCGCGGGCCAGCAGGCCGAAGGCGGTGCGGGTGGTCTCGCCGCCCACGTTGTCGAAGACCGCGGCCACGCCGTCGGGGGCCAGGGCACGCACCCGGGCCGCCAGGTCGGGGTCCGCGTAGTCGACCGGCTCGACCCCGGCCGCCCGCAGCGCCTCGTGGTGGCGGGGCGAGGCGGCACCGATCACCCGGATGCCGGCGTGCTGCGCCAGCTGCGCGAGCACGGTGCCGACGCCGCCGTTGGCGCCGAAGACCAGGACCGTCTGGCCGCGGGTGACCCGGGCGGCGCGGTGCAGCATCTGCCAGGCGGTGACGCCGTTGACGGTGAGCGCCTCGACCAGCCCGGGGTCCAGGTGGTCGGGGACGACGACGCTGTCCCGCGCCCGGACGACGGCGTGCCCGGTCCAGGCGCCGGTCTTGGTCATGCTGGCCACCCGGGAGCCCACCAGCTCCGCGGCGACGCCCTCGCCGGTGGCCAGGACCCGACCGACCAGGTCGTAGCCCGGGGTGAACGGGAAGGCCGGCTGGCCGAAGTAGCGGCCCCGGCGCATCGCCTGCTCCGCGTAGCTGACGCCGGTGGCCTCCACGGCCACCAGCAGCTGGCCGGGCCCGGGCGGGGCGACCGGGGCCTGCACGACCTGCAGCCCCTCGGGCTCGACGAGCCCGGGCAGGACGACCCGGGTGGTGGTGGACGGCAGGGCGGGGGTGCTGGTCATGTCGGGCTCCTCGGTGGTTACTGATCGGTCAGTCACAAAGCAGGGCAGTACGGGTGCCCGACCGGCGGGGACCGGCTCAGGGGGCGTGCGCGATGCCGGCGGTGATGGTCTGCGCCCAGCCGCCGTCCGCCGGGTCGAGGTCGGCCTGGACGACGAGATGGCAGAGCTGCCCGTAGGCCAGGAACCGCTGGACGGCGACCGGGTCGGCGCCGGAGTCCCGGGTGACGGTCTCCACGACGCGGGCCAGGCCGCGGTGGACGGCGTCGCGCACCTCGGGGACGTCGCAGGCACTCTGCGCGTGCACCTGGATCATGATCAGGCTGCGGTCGCGGATCAGCTCGACGTAGGCCGCGGTCATCGCGTCGAGCCGGGCCGCCGGGTCCTCGGCCGCGCCGGCCCGCACCGCCGTCGACAGCACCTGGGCGACCTGCTCGTAGCACCGGTCGACCGCCGCGACGAACAACCCGACCTTGCCGGCGAACAGCCGGAACACGTAGGCCGGCGAGACGCCGGCCGCGGTCGCGACGTCGGCCACCGGGGTGGCGTGCAGCCCCTTGTCGGCGAAGACGCCGAGGGCCGCGACGGTGATCCGCTCACGCTGCTCCTCAGCGGTGGAGCGGAACCCCGCGCCGGTCGTCGTCATGTGAGTGAGTGAACAATCACAACCTCGATCCGTCAAGCACGGGTAGGTCCGGGCTGCCGGGGTAGATGGTTGAGGACGCAACCGTCTCCCCAGGAGGACTCCCCGCATGACCAAGATCGCTGTCGTCTACTACTCCTCCACCGGCAACACCCACCAGCTCGCCCAGGCGCTCGCCCAGGGCGCCGAGGACGCCGGGGCCGAGGTACGCCTGCGCCGCGTGGCCGAGACCGCCCCCGACGCCGCGATCAACAGCAACCCGGCCTGGCGCGCGCACGCCGACGCCGTCGCCGACGTCCCGCTGGCCCAGCCCGAGGACCTGGAGTGGGCCGACGGCTACGCCCTGGGCACCCCCACCCGCTTCGGCACGCCGTCTGCGCAGCTCAAGCAGTTCATCGACACCCTCGGTGGCCTGTGGGCGACCGGCAAGCTCGCGAACCGCGGGGCGACGGCGTTCACCAGCGCGCAGAACACCCACGGCGGCAACGAGTCCACGATCCTGACCCTGTTCAACGTGTTCTCGCACTTCGGCGCGGTCATCGTGCCGCCGGGCTACACCGACCCGCTGCTGTTCGCCGCCGGCGGCAACCCCTACGGCACCTCGGCCCCCTCGGCCGGCAACGCCGACGCCGCCTCCGACGAGGCGCTCGCCGCCGCCCGCTACCAGGGTCGCCGACTCGCCGAGATCAGCGCCAAGCTCACCGCCTGACCCGGCCGCACCCGGGTGGGACGCCGTCCTGCCCGGGTGCACACCGGACTACCGTGGGCCACCCATGCCCGAAGGTGACACGATCTACCGGCTCGCCCGGCGCCTCGGCGTCCTCACCGGGACCGAGGTGCTGCGCAGCGACTTCCGGGTCGCCCGGCACGCCACCGCCGACCTGAGCGGCGCCCGGGTGCTCGGCACCGTCCCGCGCGGCAAGCACCTGCTCACCCGCCTCGACCTCGCCGGCGAGGCGCTGACGCTGCACACCCACCTGCGCATGGACGGCGAGTGGAGCGTCGTCGGCGCGGGGAAGATGCTGCCGCGCCGGATGATGGGCGACGCCCGGCTCGTGCTGGAGACCACCGGCGCCACCGCGATCGCGCTGCGGATGCCGGTGGTCGAGCTGCTGCCCACCGCCGCCGAGGACACCGTCGTGGGCCACCTGGGCCCGGACCTGCTCGACGACCACCGCGACGTCGCCGACCTGGTCGCCGCGGCCACGGCCAACCTCGAGGCGCAGCCCGACCGCCCGCTGGTCGCCGCCCTGCTGGACCAGCGGGTGCTCACCGGCCTGGGCAACGTCTGGGTCAACGAGCTGGCCTTCCTGCGCGGGCACCTCCCGCTCACCCCGGTCGGCGAGGTGCAGGTCGAGCCGCTCGTCAAGCTGGCCGCCCGGGCGATGCGCTTCGCCGTCCAGCCCGGCGGGCCGGGCCGGGTCACCACCGGCAACACCCGCCCGGGCCAGCGCTACTACGTCTACGGCCGGACCGGCGAGCCCTGCCGGCGGTGCGGCACGAAGCTCGAGTTCTCCGCGGAGATCCCGAACGACCCCGAGGTCCGGCACACCTGGTGGTGCCCCAGCTGCCAGCGCTGAGCGCTCAGCGCGGGTAGACCGCGACCTCCGAGGCCTTCACCGAGGCCCACACCTGCGCGCCGGGCACCAGCCCCATCTCGGCGAACGCGGTCGCGGTGACGTCGGCGGTCAGCGGCACCGCGCCGGCCAGGTCGCAGCGCACCGTCGACCCGTGCGGGGTGGCCCCGGCCAGGGTCGCCGGCCACACGTTGCGCGGGCTGCCGTCGGGCCGGGACAGGTACAGCGAGACCGTCTCCGGCCGGACGGCGACCAGCACCGGGCCCTGCGCCGGCTCGGCCACCGCGACCTCGCCCCCGCCGTCCAGGGCGACCGTCGTGCCCGACGCCGTCCCGGGCAGCAGGCTCAGCCCGACCAGCCGGGCCACGTAGTCCGTGCGCGGGCGCCGGGCCACCTCGACCGGCGTGCCCTCCTGGACGACGACGCCGTCCTCCACCACCACCACCCGGTCGGCCAGCGCCATCGCGTCGACCGGGTCGTGGCTGACCAGCACGGTGCACCCGGCGAAGTCGGCCAGGTGCCGGCGCAGCTCGGCCCGCACGGTCAGCCGGGTGCGGGCGTCCAGCGCGGACAGCGGCTCGTCCAGCAGCAGCAGCCGCGGCTCCCCCACCAGCGCCCGGGCCAGCGCCGCCCGCTGCGCCTGCCCGCCGGAGAGCTGGGTGGGCCGCCGGTCGCCGAACCCGGCCAGCCCGACGCGGCCCAGCCAGCCCTCCGCGGTCGCCCGGGCCGGCGCCCGCCGCACACCCCGGGTGCGCAGCCCGAAGGCCACGTTGTCGCGCACGCTGAGGTGCGGGAAGAGCAGGTGGTCCTGGAAGACCATCCCCAGCGGCCGCTCGTGGGCCGGGAGGTGGTGGGTGTCGTCGTCCCAGACGTCGGCGCCGACCGTCACCCGGCCGCCGTCGGGCGGGAGCAACCCGGCCAGCACCCGCAGCACGGTGGACTTGCCGGCCCCGTTGGGCCCCAGCACGGCCAGCACCTCGCCGTCGGCCACCGCCAGGTCGACGTCGACCAGCAGGACACCCCGGCGGACGACGACGTGCGCGTGCAGGCTCACGTGACCGGGCTCCCGGAGCGGCCCAGCCAGCGGTCGCGCAGCAGCAGCAGGGTCGCCAGCGACACGAACAGCAGCACCAGGGACAGCACGATCGCGCCCTCCGGGTTGGACTGCAGCGCCAGGTAGACCGCCAGCGGCATGGTCTGCGTCGTCCCGGGGAAGTTGCCGGCGAAGGTGATCGTGGCGCCGAACTCGCCCAGCGCGCGGGCCCAGCAGAGCACCGCACCGGCCGCGACGCCGGGGGCGACCAGCGGCAGGGTGACCCGGCGGAACGTCGTCCAGCGGTCGGCGCCGAGCGTGGCGGCGGCGTCCTCGAACCGGGCGTCGGCGGCCCGCAGCGCGCCCTCCACGCTGATCACCAGGAACGGCATGGCCACGAACGTCTCGGCGATGACGACGGCGGTCGTGGTGAACGGGATGGTCACGTCGAACTGCTCGTGGAGGACCCGGCCGATGATCCCCTGCCGGCCCAGCACCAGGAACAGCGCGACGCCGCCGACCACCGGGGGCAGCACCAGCGGGACCGTCACCAGCGCCCGCAGCACCGACCGCCCGGGGATCGTCGACCGGGCCAGCACCCACGCGATCGGCACACCGAGCACCAGCGACACCAGCGTGGCCAGCGTCGCCGAGACCAGCGACAGCCGCAGCGCCTGGCCGACCTGGGGCTCGGTCAGCTGCGGCCAGAGGTCCGACCAGGGTGCCCTGATCAGCAGCCCGAGCAGCGGCAGCACCAGGAACGCGACGCCGAGCAGCGCCGGGACCAGCAGCGGGGCGGGGACCCCGGTGCCCCGGCGCCGTCGGCGGGGAGCGGTGCGGGTCAGGACGACGGGCTCCGGAACCCCGCGTCGGTGAGCGCCTGCTGGCCGGCGTCGGACTCGACCAGGTCCAGGAACGCCTGCGCGGCGTCCGGGTTGGTCGCGGCGGTCAGCGTGGTGATCGGGTACTCGTTGACCGCGTCCTCGGCCTCGGGGAACTCGATGCCCTGCACGCCGGACCCGGCCGACTGCACGTCGGAGGCGTAGACCAGCGCGGCGTCGACCTCGCCCAGCTCGACCTTGGTCAGCGCGGCGCGCACGTCCTCCTCCAGGGTGTCCGGCTGCGCGGTGATGCCCGCGGCCTCGAACACCTGCTCCGCGGCCGCGCCGCACGGCACGTCGGGGGCGCAGATCGCCAGGGTCAGGTCCGCGTCGGCGAAGTCGGCCAGCCCGGTGACGTCGCCCGGGTTGTCCGCGGGGACGGCGATCTCCAGCACGTTCTCGGTGAACACGGTGGGCTCGTCCGAGTTGAGCCCGGCGTCGGTCACCACGGTCATCTGGGTCTGGTTCGCGCTGGCGAAGACGTCGGCCGGCGCGCCCTGGGTGATCTGGGTGGCCAGCGCGGAGCTGCCGGCGAAGTTGAACGTCACCGTCAGGTCCGGGTTGTCGGCCATCAGCTGGTCGCCCAGGTCGGTGAAGACGTCGGTCAGCGACGCCGCAGCGAAGACGGTGAGGGTGCCGGTGAGGCCACCGCCGTCCGCGCTCGTGCCCGCGGCCGCGGCCTCGGTCGGCTCGTCGCTGCCGCACGCGGTCAGGGTGAGCAGGCCGGCAGCGGCCAGGGCCAGGGGGACGCGCAGTCGCACGGGGGTGCCTCTCATCAGGGGACGTCGACGCTGACCTGGGTGGCCTTGACCGTGGCGACGGCGCGGACGCCGATCTCCAGCCCCAGCTCGTCGGCGGCCTCGCGGCTCATCAGCGAGACCATCCGGTAGGGCCCGCACTGGATCTCGACCTGGGCCATCACGGTGTCCCGGACGACCCGGGTGACGATCCCGGTCAGCCGGTTGCGGGCGCTGGAACCCCGGGTCGTGCCCGGAGCCGGCGCCTCGTGCAGCTCGGCGGCCACCCGGGCCAGGTCGGTGCCGTCGACCTGCGCGGGGCCGGCACCGCGGTGGGCCACCAGCCGGTCGCCGTCGATCCAGCGGCGGACGGTGTCGTCGCTGACCCCGAGCAGCTGGGCGGCCTCGGCGATCCGGTAGGTGGCGGTCACATCGCGCACCCTAGACACGCACCGGCGGCGTCACAACACCGCATCCCCCGCAGGTGCGGAACGGAGACCGCCGGAGGTCAGCGCAGGCCGGCGAAGAGGTCGTCCACGACGTCGGTGCCGGTGCGGACCGGCCGGGCCTGCACGAAGGCCTCCCGGCCCATGGCCGCGGTGAAGACCTCCATCGGCAGCCTGAGGAAGAAGATGTTCTCGACCTGGCTGGCGTGCGCGGCCAGCGCGTCCCGCTTGGCCTGGGCGAAGGCGGTGCAGTCGACGTCGGCGGCGACGTCGGCGTCCTCGGCCCCCATCGCCGGCATCTCCTGGCCCTCCTCGGCCTCGGGGAACTCCTCGCCCGCGGCACGCATCATCTCGCCGAACCGCGCGAAGTCGCTGCGCCGGATGGTGCTGTAGTAGAGCCGGGCATCCGAGCCCGACGCCTCCAGGGCGGCCACGGTGATCCGGTGGGCCTGGATGTGGTCGGGGTGGCCGTAGAAGCCGTTCTCGTCGTAGGTGACCACGACGTCGGGCCGGTGCTGCGCGATCAGCTCGGCCAGCCGGGCGACCGGCTCGTCCAGCGGCGTCGTCCAGAAGGCGCCGGGGGCGTCGTTCTGCGGCCAGCCCATCATCCCGGAGTCGTGGTAGCCCAGCTGGTGGGCGTGCGTGACGCCCAGGATCCGGCAGCTCTCCGCCAGCTCCGCCGCGCGCTGGGCCACGACCTCCTCGGCCGAGTGGCCCTCCTCGCCCGGCTTGACCGAGCCGGCGTCGCCCAGCGCGCCGTCGGTGCAGGTGACGAGCACCGTGGTCACGCCCTCGGCGGCGTACCGGGCGAGCACGCCGCCGGTCGACGTCGCCTCGTCGTCGGGGTGGGCGTGGACGGCCATGAGGGTGAGCGGACGGGACACGGACGACCTTCCGGGTGGGGGGTGTGCGGGACCAGTGTGCGCGGCGTCGACGGAACGAATCCGGCCGCTGACCTGGGAGGTGTTTGACGATCTCGCGGGCCGGGGCAGCAGGCCGTGGTGACCGACCGCGACATCGCCTCGTGACCAGCACCAACATCATTTCCGCGCGCCCCGTCGCCGGACCGACCGCCGCGGTGCGCACCCGCCGCATCCGGGAGCGAGCCCGCGAGCTGCTGGGCGACCCGGCGGCCGCGTTCCGCCCGGGCCAGGAGGACGCACTGCAGGCGGTGTGCGCCGGCCGGGACACCCTCGCGGTGCTGCCCAGCGGCGCCGGCAAGTCCCTGGTGTTCACCGTGGCCGGCGAGCTGCTGGACGGCCCGGTCGTGGTGGTCTCCCCGCTCATCGCCCTGCAGCGCGACCAGGTGCAGCGGCTGGACGCCCTCGGGCTGAGCGCGGCCCTGCTCAACTCCGCGGAGTCCGCGACCGCGCAGCAGGCCGCCCTCGACGGCCTGCGGGACGGATCGGTCCGCTACCTGTTCCTGGCCCCCGAGCAGCTGGCCCGCACCGAGGTGGTCGCCGCGCTGCACGCCACCGCGCCCGCCCTGCTGGTGGTCGACGAGGCGCACTGCGTGTCGGCCTGGGGCCACGACTTCCGCCCCGACTACCTCCGCCTGGGCGCCGTGGTCGAGCAGCTCGGCTCCCCCACCGTGCTGGCGCTGACCGCCACCGCGGCCCCCCCGGTCCGCGCCGAGATCGTGGAGCGGCTGCGGATGACCGAGCCGGCCGTCGTCGTCGCCGGCTTCGACCGGCCCGAGATCCGGCTCGAGGTCGAGCACCACGCCGACGCCGACCGCAAGACCGCCGCCCTGCTGGACCGGGCAGTCGCGGAGTCCGCCCGCGGCACCGGGATCGTCTACAGCGCCACCCGCCGCGGCACGCTCGAGCTGGCCGACGCCCTGGTGGCGCGCGGGCTGCGGGCCCGGGCGTACCACGCAGGGCTGCCCAAGGCCGAGCGCGAGGACGTGCAGCGGGCCTTCATGGCCGACGAGCTGGACGTCGTGGTGGCGACCACCGCGTTCGGCATGGGCATCGACAAGCCCGACGTCCGGTTCGTGCTGCACGCCGAGCCCGCCGACTCGGTGGACAGCTGGTACCAGGAGATCGGCCGGGCCGGCCGGGACGGCCAGCCCGCGGTCGCCGTCCTCTTCTTCCGGCAGGAGGACCTCGGCCTGCGCAAGTTCTTCGCCGCCGGGGTGCCCGCCGAGGAGGACCTGCAGCAGGTGGCCGGGCTGGTCCGGGCCGGTGCGGCCGCCGGCGCACGGGTCGACGTCGGCGCGCTGCGGGCGGAGACCGGCAAGGGCGCCAGCCCGATCACCAAGGACCTCAACCTGCTGGACCAGGTGGGCGCGGTGGTGCTGGCCGACGACGGCACGGTCACCCCCGCCCCCGACGGACCGGCCCCCGGGCCCGCGGCGACGGCCGCCCGCGAGCTGGCCGAGCACCGGCAGCGGGTCGACGCCAGCCGGGTGGAGATGGTGCGCGGGCTGGCCGACACCACCGGCTGCCGCCGCCAGTACCTGCTGGGCTACTTCGGCGAGGAGCTGACCGAGCCCTGCGACAACTGCGACACCTGCTCGGCCGGCACCGCCACCACCCTCGAGGCGACCGACGGCGAGTTCGCCGTGGACACCGCCGTGGAGCACGCCGAGTGGGGGCCGGGCGTGGTCATGCGGACCGAGGGCGACCGGGTCGTCGTCCTCTTCGAGACCGCCGGCTACCGGACGCTGGCGCTGGCCGCCGTCCGGGAGCACGACCTGCTGCGGCCCCGGGCGGCCTGAGGTCCTGGTTGCCCGGCGGGGGCGACGGGTAGGCGACGAGGACGTCGAGACCGCGGCGACCCGCACGACCACAGGAGGTCTCGATGAACCCGATCGACCCCGCCGCCCACTCCTCCCGCTGGACCTGGCCGCAGCTGCTCGCCGGCGCGATCGGCGCGGTGTACACCGCGGTCGGCGTCGCCGGCTTCGCGAAGACCGGCTTCGCCGACTACTGGGACGCCATGGACAGCCTGCTGGGCTTCATGGTCACGCCGTTCCACAACACCGTGCACCTGGTGATCGGCCTGGCCGGGCTGGCGCTGGCCAGCACGCTGCCGCGGGCCCGGGTCTACGGCTGGCTGCTGGCCGTCGGCTACGGCGCGACGTTCGTCTACGGCCTGTTCGCCGTCGGCGAGAGCTGGGACCCGCTGGGCATCAACACGGCCGACAACTGGCTGCACGGCGTCTCGACCCTGCTCGGTCTGCTGGTGGCCCTCGGCCCGGTGCGCCGCGACGAGTCCCCGGTGAAGGAGGTCCGAGCCGGGAACCGCTCGGAGCCCTGACCCGCCCGCCGGACCGGTGTGACCCCGGCTACGGTCGGCAGCATGGACTTCGCGCTGTCGGCCAAGGCCGAGGACGTCACCGGCCGCATGTGGGACTTCATGCGGGAGCAGGTCTTCCCCGCCGAGGCGGTCTACCACGCCTGGCGGCACGAGCGCGGGCGCGACGACCACGGGCTGCCGCCGGTGGTCGAGGAGCTCAAGGCCGAGGCCCGCTCGCGCGGGCTGTGGAACCTGTTCCACCACGAGCTGGCCGGGCTGTCCAACCTGGAGTACGCCTCGGTCGCCGAGATCACCGGCTGGTCGCCGGTCATCGCCCCCGAGGTCATCAACTGCGGGGCCCCGGACACCGGGAACATGGAGACCCTGATGCTGTTCGGCACCCCCGAGCAGAAGTCGCAGTGGCTGGAGCCGCTGCTGGCCGGGGAGATCCGCTCGGGCTTCGCGATGACCGAGCCCGACGTCGCCTCCTCCGACGCCCGCAACATCTCCACCTCGATCACCCGCGACGGCGACGACTACGTCATCAACGGCCGCAAGTGGTGGATCACCGGCTCGGCCGACGAGCGCTGCGCGATCTTCATCGTCATGGGCAAGACCGACCCCGACGGCCCCGCGCACCGCCAGCAGTCGATGATCCTGGTTCCCCGCGACACCCCGGGCCTGGAGATCGTCCGGCACCTGCCGGTGTTCGGCTACCAGGACCAGCACGGCCACTCCGAGCTGCGGTTCACCGACGTCCGGGTGCCCGCGACCAACATGCTGGCCGGCGAGGGCGACGGCTTCATGATCGCCCAGGCCCGCCTCGGCCCCGGCCGCATCCACCACTGCATGCGGGCCATCGGCATGGCCGAGCGCGCCCTGGGCCTCATGGTCCGGCGCACCCAGGACCGGGTGGCCTTCGGCCGACCGCTGGCCGAGCAGGGCACCGTCCGCGAGCAGATCGCGCTGTCCCGCATCGAGATCGACCAGGCCCGGCTGCTGGTGCTCAAGACCGCCGACCTGATCGACAAGTACGGCGCCAAGGGCGCCCGCACCGAGATCGCCGCGATCAAGGTCGCCGCACCCAAGGTCTGCCTGGACGTCATCGACCGCGCCATCCAGGTGCACGGCGGCGCCGGCGTCAGCGACGACACCCCGCTGGCCGAGTTCTGGGCCCACGCCCGCACCCTGCGCATCGTCGACGGCCCCGACGCCGTCCACATCCGCTCGGTCGCCAAGGAGGAGCTGGCGCGCGAGCGCCCCTACGCCGGGTGAGGCGTCTCGCGGACGGCGGTCACGCTGGGTAGGTTCGGCAGCACCATGGGGGACGACGACCTGCACGCCGAGCAGCGCGCTCGGCGGATCATCGACGCGCAGCTGACCGCAGCCGGGTGGTACGTGCAGGACCAGGCCGCGCTGAACCTGTCGGCCGGCCAGGGGATCGCCGTCCGGGAGAAGGTCATGGCCGCCGGCCACGGCCGCGCCGACTACCTCCTTTACCTCGACAAGCGCGCGGTCGGCGTCGTCGAGGCGAAGCCGGCCGGGACCACGCTGGCCGGGGTGGCGTGGCAGTCGGCGAAGTACGCGACGGGCCTGTCGGCGCAGACCAGGTTGCGGGCGGTGACGCTCGGCGATCGGCTGCCCTTCGTCTTCGAGGCCTCGGGCAGCGAGCTCTTCATGACCAACGGCTACGACCCCGCACCGCGGTCGCGCCGGTTGTTCACCTTCCCCCGCCCCGAGACGTTGGCCCGCACCGTCCGGGACGGAGCGACCTGGCGCGGCCTGGTGCGCACCCTCCCTCCGCTGGAGATAGCGGGACTGCGGCCGGCGCAGATCGAGGCCATCGCCGGTGTCGAACGGTCTCTGGTCGAGCAGCGGTTCGACCGATCGCTCATCCAGATGGCCACCGGTGCTGGCAAGACCTACACGGCCGTGACCAGCTGCTACCGGTTGCTGAAGTACGGCGGCTTCAAGCGGATCCTGTTCCTGGTGGACCGCAACAACCTGGCCACGCAGGCGCTCGGGGAGTTCCAGAACTACGCCATCCCGGACGACGGGCGCCGGTTCACCGAGGTGCACAACGTCGACCTGCTCACCGGGGCGGGCATGGTCGGTTCGTCGTCGGTGGTCATCTCCACGATCCAGCGCGTGTACGCGGCACTGCGAGGCGAGCAGGTCACCGCGGACGACGACCCCCAGCTGGACGGCTACGTGCCCGACCAGCCGGTCACCGTGGCCTACAGCGCCGCCCTCCCCCCGGAGGCCTTCGACCTGGTGATCGTGGACGAGGCGCACCGGTCGATCTACGGGGTGTGGCGCGGGGTGCTGGAGTACTTCGACGCCCACCTGGTCGGGCTGACCGCGACCCCCGTGAAGCAGACCTTCGGCTTCTTCCGGCAGAACCTGGTCTCGGAGTACACCTATCCGCAATCGGTGGCCGACAACGTGAACGTCGACTTCGACGTCTACCGGATCCGCACGGAGATCTCCGAGAACGGGTCGACCATCGACGCGGGCACCGTCGTCCCGAAGATCGACCGCCGCACCCGGGTGCAGCGTTACGAGACGCTGGACGACGAGGTGACCTACTCGTCCACCCAGCTCGATCGTGCGGTGACGTCGAAGGCGCAGATCCGGCTGGTGCTCGAGACCTTCCGCGACCGCCTGTACACGGAGATCTTCCCGGGCCGGTCGACCGTGCCGAAGACGCTGATCTTCTGCAAGGACGACAACCACGCCGAGGAGGTCGTGCGTACGGTGCGGGAGGTCTTCGGCGCTGGCGACGACTTCGCCGCCAAGATCACCTACGCCGGGCAGGACCCCAAGGGTGACCTGAAGAAGTTTCGGACATCGTCCACCCTCCGCGTCGCGGTCACGGTGGACATGATCGCCACCGGCACTGACGTACGACCGTTGGAGTGCGTCTTCTTCATGCGTGACGTGAAGTCGGCGGCCTACTTCGAGCAGATGAAGGGTCGCGGTTCCCGCACCATCGCACCGACGGACTTCCAGCTCGTGACGCCGGACGCCGAGCGGAAGGACCGGTTCGTTTTGGTCGACGCGGTCGGTGTCACCGAGCATCCGCAGATGGATGCGACCCCGCTCGAGCGGACGAAGTCGGTCTCGCTGGAGCGCCTGCTGGCGAAGGCGGCGGCCTACGAGCTGACCGAGGACGAGACGGCGACGCTGGCCTCGAGGCTGGCGAAGCTGGAGTTCGACCTGACGCCAGCGGAGCGGGTCGAGCTCGACGAGCTGGCCGGCGGGTCGCTGCGTACCGTCGTCCGCGGGCTGGTGGCGGCGGTGGACCCGGACGAGCAGGCGCGCGCCCGGGAGGCCGACCCGGCCGACCCGGAGGGAGCGGTGCGACAACTGCTGGACGATGCCGTCGAGGGTCTGGCTGCCAGGCCGGAGCTGCGCGCCCGGATCGTCGAGCTGCGACGGACCCACGACCAGGTGATCGACGAGGTCAGCGTCGACGTCCTGCTGGATGCGCACGGGGTCGTCGACACCGAGCAAGCGCAGTCGGTGGTGGCGTCGTGGCGGGCCTACCTCGACGAGCACCGGAGCGAGATCACTGCACTGCAGCTGCTGTTCGAGTCTCGGGAGGCCGGACAGCGGGTGTCCTACGCCGAGCTGGCCGAGTTGGCCGACCGGATCAAGCGACCCCCGCACAACTGGACGGCTGATCTCATCTGGCAGGCCTACGAGGCGGTGGAGGTCGGCCGGGTGCAGCACACCGATCGCCGTACCGTCACGGACTTGGTGTCCCTGGTGCGCTTCGCGCTGGGGACCGACGACGAGCTGACGCCCTACGCAGCGCGGGTGGCCGAGCGGTACCAGGCATGGTTGGCGCAGCAGGAACAGGCGGGGGCAGTGTTCGACGAGCGACAGCGGTGGTGGCTGGACCGGATGGCCGAGGTCGTCGCCTCCTCGGCGGGCATCTCCGCGGCGGACCTGGAGAACGTGCCCTTCACCGAGCACGGCGGGGTCGACGGTGCCGTGCGTGACCTGGGTATCCGCGCCGGCGAGCTGCTGGGCTCTATGAATCGTGAGCTCACCGCGTGACGGCTCTGGTTCCCCTCAGCCGATACGTCCGATCCGTGGAGGCGGGTCGATCGTTCGGTCCGCCGGCGCCACCGGCCGACCCGGACGGCTGGGGCGTCATCAAGGTCAGCGCGATGACCTGGGGTCGGTTTCGACCCGACGAGAACAAGGCGGTTCCCGCCTACTTGGTCAACCCCAGGTTTGAGATCAAAACCGGAGACTTGCTGGTGAGTCGGGCAAACACTTCTGAGTATGTCGGAGCCCCCGTCGTTGTCGGCGCCACCAGGCCAAGGCTCTTGCTGAGCGACAAAAGCATGCGGCTCTCTGCTGTCCCGGGCACAAACCCCGCTTGGTTGCGGTACATGCTGATGGCACCCTCGGCCCGCCGCCAGATCGAGGCACGGGCGACGGGCACATCAGACTCGATGAGGAACATCTCGCAGGCTGGCCTTCTCGCGGTCCAGCTTCCTGACTGCCCCGACTCGGAGCAGCGGCGGATCGTGGAGCTTCTTGAAGACCACTTCTCCCGCCTCGACGCTGCCGACTCCTACTTGTCCGCTTCTCTGGACCGGCTCAGCAGGCTTGAGACCGCACAGCTTTCCGCGCTCATGGAGCAGGCAGGTACGGTCCGCGACCTAGGGCTTGCTGACCTGCTCGAGGTTCCACTCACCAACGGCCGATCCGTGCCTACGCGTCAGGATGGATTCCCCGTGCTGCGCCTCACCGCCATTCGGTCCAGCACTGTGGACACCACCCACAGCAAGGGCGGTGACTGGTCGGTGGACGAAGCCAGGCCCTTCCTCGTCGAGAAGGGCGACTTCTTGGTGGCCCGGGGAAACGGAACCCTTCGCTTGGTCGGCCGCGGTGCGCTCGTGGACGCGGTTCCCGAAGAGGTTGCGTTCCCCGACACCATGATCCGGATCAGACCTGATGTCACCCGTCTCCACCCCGAGTTCCTGCGGCTGGTGTGGAACGCGCCCCGGGTTCGACGACAGATCGAGGCTCAGGCTCGCACCACGGCCGGAATCTACAAGATCAATCAACAGCACGTTCGTGGCATTCGGTTGGACCTTCCTGACCTTCCCGGTCAACACCGCGTGGTGGCCGATATGTCCGAGGCCATAGCCGCCCGCAACCGCGTCCACGAAGCGCTCCATCTGGCTCGCCGGCGATCCTCGGCTCTGCGACGGGGGTTACTGGAAGCTGCGTTCACCGGCCGGCTCCCCGGGCAGTCCAGCGACGTCGACCTGGCCGGTTTCGTCGCGCCACCCGAACCGCACGGGGCAGGGGTTGCGAGGTGACCCCGTTCGACGGGAGACGAGGAGTTCAGGCAACCGCGCGACATCGAGCGACTCGTCTGCGAGCGGGGCACAAAGTCTGAAGACCTTGACCAACCCTGGTTCGACGCCGTGGAGCACGAACGCCGCCACACCGCCGAAGCGCTGCACGAACTGCAGTGGTGCAGCTCACCTGCGCCAGAAGCCGAGCAACTCTTGGCAGAGGCGCCCGCCCAGGTCCCAATGTCCCTTTGTTAGAGACATGCGAGGGTGTTCCGGTAGCCTGATGTCTCTTGGATAAGGACATAGGGACATGCCTCGCCTCTTCGCCGTGCCAGACCTCGATCTCGACGACCACGCCGCCATCGCCGGTGTGCACCAGATGCGCGCCGACCTGGCCTCGGTGCTCCGGGCACCTAGGAGGTGGCAGGGCGGGCTGCGCAAGACCAGCCAGGCACGCGCCATCCAGGGGTCCAACAGCATCGAGGGCTACTCCGTCAGCACGCAGGACGCTGCAGCCGCGGTCGAGGACGAGGCGCCGCTCACCGCCGACCAGAAGACCTGGGCCGAAATCCTCGGCTACCGCCGCGTCCTCACCTACGTACTGAACGTCGCCACCCTGCCCGGTTTCCTCATCGACGAAGCCACCCTCAAGGCCCTGCACTTCATGCTGCTCGAGCACGATCTGAGGAAGGGGCCGGGGCAGTACCGTCAGCGCGCCATCTACGTGCGTGACGACATCCGAGACGTGACCGTGTATGAGGGGCCCGACAGCGACGACGTCCCAGCACTTATGGCATCGCTCGTCGAGAGCCTCGAACGGTACCGGGACGCCGATCCACTGGTCCGCGGAGCCCTCGCCCACTTGAACCTGGTGATGATCCATCCCTTCCGGGACGGCAACGGTCGGATGGCCCGGGCACTCCAGACGATGACGCTCGCCCAGGACGACGTCATCGAGCCGGTCTTCTCCAGCATCGAGGAATGGCTCGGAGCCAACACCACCGACTACTACCGGGTGCTGGCTGCCACCGGGCAGGGCTCGTGGCACCCGGAGAACGACGCCCACCTGTGGGTGAAGTTCAATGTGCGCGCCCACCATATGCAGGCGCAGACCCTGCGGCGGCGCTTCGACGAGGCCGAACGCACCTGGGTCGCGCTCGACGAGCTCACGGCCCTACACAAGCTCCCCGACCGTGTCGCCAACCTGCTGTTCGAGGCATTCCTCGGCCTGCGCGTGCAGCGCAGCACCTACATCAAGCACACCAACCTGGAGAAGCGCACCGCCACCCGCGACCTGGCCCAGCTCACCGACCGCGGCCTGCTCGACGCCGTCGGCCAGACCCGCGGCCGCTACTACGTGGCCGGCGACGAGCTCCGGGAGCTGCGTGCCACCATCCGCACCGCCCGCCGACCCGTGGACGACCCGTTTCCGGGCCTGATGGACCAGATCACCCGCGTCCCTGTCCAGACGGCCCGTACGGTGACCGCCGAGCCGCACGAGGGGGGAGCAGGATGACGCAACCGACGGTCGACGCGCGCAGGCTGATCGACAAGCTGTGGAGCTACTGCAACGTCCTGCGCGACGACGGTGTCTCCACCATCGAGTACACCGAGCAGCTGACCTACCTGCTGTTCCTCAAGATGGCACACGAGCGGGAGACCCGGCCGCTGGCACCGGAGCGGATCGTCCCGGCGCAGTGCTCCTGGCAGCGGCTGCTCGACGCCGACGGCGACGAGCTGGAGACCACCTACCGGCACATCCTGGAGACCCTGGCCAAGCAGCCCGGCGTTCTCGGTGTCGTCTTCCGCAAGGCGCAGAACCGTATTCAGGACCCGGCGAAGCTCAAGCGTCTCGTCGTCGACCTCATCGACCGCGAGAACTGGTCCGCCTCGGGCACCGACGTCAAGGGCGACGCCTACGAGTCGCTGCTGGCCAAGGGCGCCGAGGACATCAAGTCGGGTGCCGGCCAGTACTTCACACCCCGTCCGCTGATCGAGGCGATGGTTGACGTCGTCCGGCCCACCCCCGACGACACCGTCGTCGACCCGGCCGCCGGCACTGGCGGGTTCCTCCTCGTCGCCCACGAGCACGCCTCACGGCACGCCGCAGACCTCACCCCCACCCAGCGCACCCACCTGCGTGACCGGTTCGCGCACGGGACCGAGCTGGTCGACGGGACCGCCCGACTGGCGGCGATGAACCTGATCCTGCACGGCATCGGCGCCCCAACCGGCGACAGCCTCATCGAGGTCAAGGACTCGCTGCTCGCCGACACCGGCCAGCGCTATTCGGTCGTGCTGTCCAACCCGCCGTTCGGGCGGAAGTCCTCGATCACCATGGTCGGGGCCGACGGCCGGGAAGCTCGCGAGGACCGCGAGATTGAGCGGCCCGACTTCGTCGTCACCACCGCCAACAAGCAGCTCAACTTCGTGCAGCACATTGCGACGATCCTGGCGATGTACGGCCGCGCGGCCGTCGTCCTGCCTGACAACGTGCTCTTCGAGGGCGGGGCAGGCGAGACGATCCGCCGCAAGCTGCTGCGCGACTACGAGCTGCACACGATGCTCCGGCTGCCAACCGGCATCTTCTACGCCCAGGGCGTCAAGGCCAACGTGCTGTTCTTCGACAAGCGCCCGGCTGCCGACCACCCGTGGACAGAGCGACTCTGGGTCTACGACCTGCGCACCAACCAGCACTTCACGCTGAAGCAGAACCCGCTGCGCCGCCATCACCTCGACGACTTCGTCGCCTCGTACGCACCCGGGCGGCCACGCAGCGAGCGGGTGGAGAGCGAGCGCTTTCACTCGTTCGGCTATGACGAGCTCATGGCCCGGGACAAGGCCAACCTCGACATCACCTGGTTGCGCGACGCCTCGCTGGATGACGTGGACGACCTGCCCGCGCCGGAGGTCATCGCCCGCGAGATCGTCGACGACCTGGCCGCCGCCCTCGCCGAGTTCGAGGCCGTCGCCCTCGCACTGGAGGACAGAGCCTGACTGCGCTGCGTGGATCAGGTGCGACGAGCAGCGTGCATCTTCAGCCACCGACGTCAGTGGCTGAGGATGCACATTCGTCGTCCCAGCTGATCCACGCCGAGCATCAGGGGGTCTGGGCGCGCTTCACCAGGAAGCCGCCGATCCCGGCGAGCACCAGGGCCACCACGATCTGGGCGAACGCGACCGCGGACTCGTCGCGGGAGAACCAAGTCGGGGAGGACAGCAGCAGCACGACCGCGATGCCCAGCAGGAGCAGCCCCACCAGGCGTTCGCGGCGGGCGTTGCGGGTGCGGGGCTCACTCATGCCCCCACCCTATGGAGTCGCAGCGCTCGGGGAACGATGCGCTGCGACTCCATCAGGGGTGGATCAGCGGACGCCGAGCAGGTGGTCCATGGCGAGCTGGTCCAGCCGCTCGAAGGCCATCCCGCGGGCGGCCATGGCCTCGATGTCGAACGACTCGGCCCGGACGTCGGCCAGGGTCTCCCCCGCGGCCAGCGTGGACTGCGACAGCTCGGCGACGCGGGAGTCCAGCAGCGCCTGCTGCACGTCGGGGTCGGCCCGGAACGCGGCGGCCTTCTCCTTCAGCGCCAGGTAGTTGGCCATGCAGCCGCGGGCGGACTCCCACACGCCGTCGAAGTCCTCGGTGCGCGGGGGCTTGAAGTCGAAGTGCAGGTAGCCGTCGTAGCCGCCCTGCTCCAGCGCGTCGACGGTCCAGAACGCCCCGCGCAGGTTGCCGGCGCCGAAGCGCAGGTCCTGGTCGTAGCGGGGACCGTGCTGGCCGTTGAGGTCCACGTGGAACAACTTGCCGTGCCACATCGCCTGGGTGATGCCGGCGGCGAAGTTCAGCCCGGCCATCTCCTCGTGCCCGACCTCCGGGTTCAGCCCGACCATCTCGGGGTGCTCGAGCTCGTTGATCAGCGCGATCGCGTGGCCGATGGTCGGCAGCAGGATGTCCCCGCGGGGCTCGTTCGGCTTGGGCTCGATGGCGAAGCGCATGTCGTAGCCCTGCTCGCGGACGTACTCGCAGAGGGTGTCCATGCCCTCCTTGTAGCGCTCGAGCGCCGCCGCGATGTCCTTGGCGGCACCGGACTCGGCACCCTCGCGACCGCCCCAGAAGACGTAGGTGGTGGCGCCCAGCTCGGCGGCCAGGTCGATGTTGCGGGCGGCCTTGGCCAGGGCGTACCGGCGCACGTCGCGGTCGTTGGCGGTGAACGCGCCGTCCTTGAACACGGCGTGGCCGAACAGGTTGGTGGTGGCCATCTCCACGCCCATGCCGGTCTCGGTCAGCGCGGTGCGGAACCGCTCGAGGACGGCGTCGCGGGTGGCGTCGTCGGGCACCAGGTCGTCGTCGTGGAACGTGACCGCGGCGGCACCCATCTCGGCGAGCTTGTGCACGGCCTCGACCGGGTCCATGGGCGGCCGGACGGCGCCGCCGAACACGTCGACGCCCTGCCAGCCGACGGTCCAGAGCCCGAAGGAGAAACGGTCGGCGGGAGTGGGGGTGCGGGTCATGCGTAGGCCTCCATCAGCGGGACGGTCGTGGGATCGGAGAACACCGGCTGCAGCGCGACGTGCGCGCCACCCCGGACGGCTGCGGTGAAGCCGAGGGTGGACAGGACCACCCGGTCGGCGTCCTCGACCCGGGCGGCGAGCGCCGCGCGCAGGGGGTCGAGCAGGAACTCGCCGACCACGGCGAAGTACCCGCCGAGGACGACGACGGCGGGGTCGAACAGCGACACCAGGACGGCGGAACCCACGCCCAGCCCGGTGCCGATGTCGGCGAGGGCGGCCAGCGTGCGGGCGTCGCCGGCGCGGGCACGGGCGCGGACCTCGGCGAGCCGGTCCTCGAGGTCCCGGCCGGGGTCGCGCAGCGGGTCACCGGGGTCGGCGGCCGCGCGCAGCAGGGCGGCCAGGCCGACGACGGTCTCCCAGCACCCCCGGCGCCCGCAGCCGCACGGCTCGTCGCCGGGGGTGAGCGCCAGGTGGCCGATCTCCCCGCCCAGCCCGGTGCTGCCGCGCAGCAGCCGGCCGCCGGTGACCACGCCGCCGCCGACGCCGATCTCGCCGGTCAGGTAGACCAGGTCGGCGACGTGCGCGTGCGGCCCGGCCGACCACTCGGCCAGCGCGGACAGGTCGGCGTCGTTGGCCACGGTCACCGGCAGCCGCTGGCCGGCCAGCCCGGCCGCGACGTCCACCCCGACCCAGCGGGGCAGGTTGGGCGCGGTCCGGACGACGCTGCCCTGCACCCCGCCGGGGAACGCGACGGTGACCCCGACGGCGGGGTGCTCGGTGCGGGCCTGCCAGATCATCGCCGAGGCCCGGGCGAGCACCTGGGCCGGCGGCAGGGCCGCGGTGTCCACCGCGAGCCGGTCCTGCCAGCGGACGGCGCCGGCCAGGTCGAGCACGAGCACGGCCAGGTAGTCGACGTTGACCTCGACGCCGATCCCGCAGACGCCCCGGCCGTCCAGCTCGACCAGCGTGCCGGGCCGCCCGACCGACCCGGGCCGGTGCAGCTCGCCCTCGGCCACCAGCCCGCGGTCGACCAGCTCGCCGACCAGGCTGGACACGGTGGCCTTGGTCAGCCCCGTGTCGGTGGCCAGCCGGGCACGGCTGCGGGGGCCGTCGTCCCGGAGGTGGCCGAGGACGGCGGCCAGGTTGGCGCTGCGCACCTGGGCCTGGGTCTGCACCGCTGCCCCTCCCGTCGTCCTGGCTATTCGTTCGGTCGTTGCACTATTGTCTGCGTCACGCTCGACCGTCAACCCAGGAGGTCCCCGTGCCGCTCGTCGCCGGTGTGGACAGCTCGACCCAGGCCTGCAAGGTCGTGGTCCGGGACGCCGGGACGGGCGAGCTGGTGCGGCAGGGTCGCGCGGCGCACCCCGTGGGCACGGAGGTCGACCCGCGGGCCTGGGAGGCGGCGCTGGCCGACGCGCTCGCCGAGGCCGGTGGGCTGCACGACGTGAGCGCGCTGTCGGTGGGCGGCCAGCAGCACGGCATGGTCTGCCTGGACGACGCCGGCGACGTGGTCCGCCCGGCGCTGCTGTGGAACGACACCCGCTCCGCCGACGCCGCGGCCGACCTGGTGACCGAGCTCGGCGGGGGCCAGGCCTGGGCGGACGCCGTGGGCGTCGTCCCGGTGGCCTCCTTCACCGGGTCCAAGCTGCGCTGGCTGGCCGATGCCGAGCCCGCCAACGCCGACCGCACGGCGGCGGTGTGCCTGCCGCACGACTGGCTGACCTGGCGGTTGTCCGGCGCGGCCGGGCTGGACTCGCTGGTGACGGACCGGTCCGACGCCAGCGGCACCGCCTACTGGTCGGCCCGCACCGGGGAGTACCGGCAGGACCTGGTGGAGCTGGCCCTGCGCGGCCGCAGCCCCCGGGTGCCGCGGGTTGCCCGGCCCGACGAGCGGGTCGGCCAGCACGGCTCGGTGGCCCTCGGCCCCGGCGCCGGCGACAACGCCGCGGCCGCCCTGGGCCTGGGCGCCGGGCCCGGCGACGTCGTCGTCTCGATCGGCACGTCCGGCGTGGTGACCGCGGTGTCCGCCGTCCCGGCCGCCGACCCGACCGGCACGGTGGCCGGGTTCGCCGACGCGACCGGCGCGCACCTGCCGCTGGTCTGCACGCTCAACGCCGCCCGGGTGCTCGACGCCGCGGCCGCGATGCTGCGGGTCTCCCTCGACGAGCTGGCCGACCTCGCGCTGTCCGCCCCGGCCGGTGCCGACGGCCTCGGCCTCGTTCCCTACCTGGAGGGCGAGCGGACGCCGGACCTGCCGCACGCCACCGGGTCGGTGCACGGCCTGACACTGCGCACCTCCACCCCGGCGCACTGGGCGCGGGCCGCGGTCGAGGGCCTGCTGTGCGGGCTGGCCGACGGCATCGACGCGCTGGTCGCCCAGGGCGCGACGGTGGACCGGGTGCTGCTGGTCGGCGGCGGGGCTCGGTCGCGGGCGGTGCAGGAGATCGCGCCGGCGGTGTTCGGCCGGCCGGTCGCCGTCCCCGCGCCCGGGGAGGCCGTCGCCGACGGCGCGGCCCGCCAGGCGGCGTGGGTGCTGACCGGCGAGCTGCCCGGCTGGGTCGGCGCGGAGACGCGCACCGTCGAGGCCGACCCCACCCCCGCCGTCCGCGAGCGCTACGCCGAGGTCCGCGACCGCACCGACCGCTGACCGCTCCCCGGGCGTGGATCAGCTGGGTTCACCGGGGTCCGTCCTGGCTCACCGGCGCCGGTGAGCCAGGACGGAGTCCGATCAGCTGAGCCGATCCACGCGGGGGGCGCTAGATCGCCGCGGGGTAGCGGGAGTGCTCCGGGAAGTTGCCGTAGAGCAGCTCGTTCGCCGGGCCCTGGGTGACGGCCTGCACCAGGAGCTCGCCGCCGACGAAGCAGCCCAGCCAGGAGGCGCCCCGGCCACCGAAGGGCTCGGCGCGGTCGCCACGGGAGCGGGGCTTGTTGATGCCGACCTTGAAGGCCTGCACCTCCCGAGCCAGCCGGTGCGCCTTGTTCCTCGTCGTCGCAGGCGATCGAGGCGACCAGCGCCCCGTTGGAGGCGTTCATCTGGGCCAGCAGCTCGGCCTCGCTGTCCACCACCACGATGGTGTCCACCGGGCCGAAGGGCTCGGAGTGCATCAGCGCCGAGGCCCCGCCCGGGGACAGCAGCGCCGCGGGGGCGACGTAGGCCGAGGTGTCCTGGCCGGCGATGAACCGGCCGTCGGCCAGGTCCCCGCGCCACAGCGGGACGGCGCCGCGGTGCATGGCGTCGGACACCCGGTCGCGCAGCTCGGCGGCCTTGCCGGCGCTGATCACCGGACCGAAGTCCAGGGTGGGCAGCTCGTCGCCGTCGTTCTCCACGGCCAGCGGGTGCCCGAACCGCAGCGACTGCACCACCGGCAGGTAGGTGGCCAGGAACTGGTCGACCAACTCCCGCTGCACGACGTAGCGGGGGTAGGCGGTGCAGCGCTGCTTGCCGTACTCGAAGCCCTTCTTCAGGTGCGCGGCCAGGCCGTCCCAGTCGGAGAACTCCCAGATGCCCCAGGCGTTGAGCCCCTCCTGCTCGAGCATGTGCCGCTTGCCGGTGTCCAGCAGCCCCGCGGCGACCTTGCCGCCGTTGGACCGGCCGCCCACGAACGCCAGCGCACCGATCTCCGGCGAGCGCACCAGCACGCTGGACAGCTCCGCCCCGCCGCCGGACAGCAGCGTCACCGGCAGGCCCTCCCTCGCCATCAGGGCGTGGGCGAGGGTCAGGCAGGTCGCCCCGCCCTGGGACGGGGTCTTGGCGATGACGGCGTTGCCGGCCAGCAGCTGCACCAGCTCGCTGTGCACCAGCACCGACATCGGGTAGTTCCAGCTGGCGATGTTGGACACCGGCCCGTCCAGCGGGGTCCGGTCGCCGAGCATCGAGTCGATCTCGTCGACGTACCAGCGGACGCCGTCCAGGGCCCGGTCGACATCGGCGCAGGCCAGCTTCCACGGCTTGCCGATCTCCCAGGCCAGCAGCAGCGCCAGGTCGTCCCGGGCGTCGGCCAGCGCGTCGACCGCTGCGGTCACCCGGGCCTTGCGCTCGGCCACCGGGGTCGTGGCCCAGTCCCGGTGCGCGGCGGCCGAGGCCAGCACGGCGTGCTGGGCCTCCCCGGCGGACACCTTGGGCAGCCCGGTGAGCTTGGACCCGTCCACCGGGGACACCAGCGTCTCCGGGTCCCCGATCGGCCGCCAGGTGCCGTCCACCAGGTTGTGCAGCCGGTCGGTGCCGAACGCGTCCGGGGCCCGTCCGGAGGAACGGCCGAGGACCGCGGCCCACTCGGTCCCGGGTTTCACGTGGAGCGACGTCGTCGTCATGTCCGCACTCTGCCAGCCGCCGCGTGTCCTGTGGGTGATGGCGATCACCGTTGAGAAGACGGTCACACCTGCCGATGCGGGGGAGAATGAACCTTCATCCACCCAGCGAGGAGTTCTGCACCCCCATGGCCACCATCGAGGGAACCGCCGTCCGCAAGCTCGTCATCGCCTGCGACGCAGGCATGGCCAGCAGCGTGCTGATGAGCGTCCAGCTGCGCAAGAGCCTGGGTGGGGTCGTGGTCGAGCACAGCCCGCTGGACGCCATCCCGGCCGACGCCGACGTCGTCCTCACCCACGACAAGCTCGCCGCCCGGGTCCGCGAGACCGCCGGCGACCGACCGGTCATCTCCTACGGCCAGGTCATCGGCGACCCCGCCGTCGCCGAGATGGTGCGCGCGATCAACGCCGGCGAGCCGATCTCCGCCTGACCCCCGGGCCCCACCCGCCCGGTCCGCAGCTCAGCCGCGGTGCCGGCCCTGGGTCGGTCCGGGGACCGGCTCGTCGGTCTGCGCGGCCCGTTCGTCCTCCCGCTGCAGCCAGCGCCACCGACCCGTGGCGCTCAGCTCGGCGGTGAGACCTGCTGCGTCCCGAGCGGCCCGGGCTGCATCGGTCAGCTCGAACTCACCGGTCCGCGGCCCCCGGGCATCGACCCGGCCCGCTGCCCGGGAGGCCAGCCGGCGCTCCCGCCGAGTGGGCAGGGCGGCGGGGTCCAAGGGCACCGGGAACCCGGCGCCCGGGTCGTCGTCGGTCGGCGTCATCGTGTCCCCCTGCATCCCGTCCCGGCTGCGCTTCCGCGCGACCATGGCACAGCCACCGGCCGCCGGTCAGGCCGGCGGCCGCCCGTTCACCCTCGGGTGGGCGGCTCGCCGGCGTCGATGGCCGCCTGGGCGGCTGCGGGGTCGTAGGCGCAGGCGTCCGCGACGTCGGCGACCGCACCCGTCGTGGGTGCCGCGCCGCTGGTCGGCGCGGCCGAGGTGGTCGTCGCCGGGGCCGGTGCCGCGGACGTCGGGGCGGCCGTCACCGGCGGCGCGGTGCCCAGGGCCTGCTGCACCAGCAGCCGGATCTGGTCGTAGTCCGGGTAGGCCGGGCTGATCACCGTGTCGTCGAAGACCACGCTGCGGATCCCGGCGTCCTTGACCAGGAAGGCGATGTCGACGAAGTCCCCCAGCACCGACTGCGGGATGTCGGTGCTCACGATGTCCGTCGTGGTCGCGGCCAGCTGCTGGTAGCGGGTCAGCAGGGTGACCGGGTCGGCCGCGGCGACGATGGAGTCCAGCACGCAGCGCTGCCGGTCCATCCGCTGGTAGTCGGTGAGGCCGAACCGGCCGCGGGAGAAGGCCAGCGCGGTGGCGCCGTCCATCTCCTGGTCCGGGCCGGGGGCGATGTAGGCGTCGGGCAGCGTGCCGATGCTGGGCTCGCCGCCCACCGGCACGTAGTAGTTGACGTTGACCGTGATGCCGCCGAGGGCGTCGACCAGCTGGCTGAACCCGTCCAGGTTGACCAGCACGTAGTAGTCGATCGGCAGGCCGAGGGCCTCGCCCACGCCGAGCTTGAGCCAGTCGGCACCCGGGTTGTCGCTGGGCGCGCCGAGCGCATCGGGGTAGAGCGCCGGGCCGTTGCGGTAGACCGCGTTGAGCAGGCTCTCGCTCTCCTCGCCGGCGTCGAACCCGTCGGGGAACAGCTCGGCCAGCTCGGTGCCCTGCGGGAACGGCAGGTCCTCCAGGTTGCGGGGCAGGCTGAACAGCGTGGTCGCGCCGGTGGCGGTCTCGATGCTGGCCACGATCACGGTGTCGGTGCGCACGCCCTCGCGCCCGTCGCCGCCGTCCCCGCCCAGCAGCAGGATGTTCACCCGCTCCTTGTCCCCGAAGGGGTTCACCGGGTCGGCCGGCTCCACGACCGTGGCGCTCTCGGAGTCGGCGAACACCGTGTCGACCAGGTTCCGCTGGGCGCCGGCCAACCGGACCGCGGCCACCGCGGGGACAGCGACCCCGACCATCAGCAGCACCACGAGCAGCACCCCGGCCGCCCGCTGCAGACCAGGCAGCCGCCGCGGCACGAGCAGCCGGTAGCCGAGCACGACGACGGTGATCCACAGGACGGCCAGCACACCCACGCCCACCATGACCCCGAGCAGCAGGTCCGGGTCGACGGCGGCGCGGACGGCGGTGCGCCGGCCGGCCGTCGCCAGCCAGGCCAGCCCGCCCAGCAGCACCACGAACACGGCCAGGACGACGGCACCGGTGCGGCGCCACCCGGCGGCCAGCAACCCGGTCCCCGGGACCAGGGCGCCGAGCACGGTGAGGCCGGCCGCCCGGCCGAAGCTGCGGGCCGGACGGCGCCCCCCGGCCGGGGGGGCGGACCGGTCCCGGGCAGCCTCGGGCGACCGGCGCGGCACGTCGGCGGCCACCGGGCGGACCCAGGCGGTCGCGACGTCGTCCTCGTCGGGGGTCGGCTCCGGCCGGGCAGGACGCTCGGGCTCGACCGGGGACAGCCCGGCCGCGGCCCGGGCGCGCGCGGCGAGCTCGGGGTCGGTCTTGCCCTCGGCTCGACGGCCTCGTCGGGTCCCGGGGGCCGGCGGGCGCCCGGCGTCGAGCTCGCGGCGCGGGATGCGGGCGGTGCTGTCGATCGGGTCGCTCGGGTCGGTCGGACCCATCAGGCGTTCACCCGCACGCTCTCGCCCGCTCGCAGTCCGGTCGGCACATCGACCCATGATCGCACCGCAACCGCCCGCACTTCCCCGTCAGCCGCGAACACAACCCTTTCGCGGCAGGATCACCAGCGCACCGGCAGCGCGTCCAGACCGAACACGATCGACCGCTGACGGAACGTCAGCATCTCCGGTGCGATGTCGACGGCCAGACCGGGGAAGCGCTGCAGCAGCGCAGGGAAGGCGATCTGCAGCTCGAGGCGGGCCAGCGGGGCGCCGAGGCAGTGGTGGATGCCGTGCCCGAAGGCCACGTGCTGGGTCGGCGTCCGGCGCAGGTCCAGCCGGTCGAGGTCGGCGGCCAGCCGGGGATCCCGGTCGGCGCCGGCCAGCGAGCAGAGCACCAGGTCGCCGGCGGCCACCTGCTGGCCGGCGAGCTCGACGTCGGCCCGGGCGAACCTCGGGAAGGCGACCTGGACGACGGTCAGGTGGCGCAGCAGCTCCTCCACCGCACCGGCCACCGCGGCCGGCTCGTCGCGCACCAGGGCCGCCCGCGCCGGGTCCCGCAGCAGGAGCAGGCTGCCCAGCGCCAGCATGCTCGCGGTGGTCTCGTGCCCGCCGACCAGCAGGCCGTCGACCAGCCCGGCGAGCTCGACGTCGTCGACGGCGTCCCCGTGGTCGCGCACCAGATCGCCGAGCAGGCCCGGGCCGGGGGCCGCGCGCTCGCGGGCGACCAGGTCCTGCAGGTGGGCCAGGCCATCGGCGGCGGAGTCCAGCGGCGCCAGGATCGACGCCAGCAGGTCGAACCGGCCGGTGGCGATGTCGGCGAAGGCCTCCTGGTCGGCGCGGGAGACCCCGAGCAGCTCACCGATCACCATCGCCGGCACCGGGGTGGCGAACTCGGCGACCAGGTCGGCCCCCGGGCCGGCCGCGGCCAGGACGTCCAGCCGCTCGTGCACGACCCGCTCCACGGCGGGGGCCAGGGTGGCCAGCCGGCGGGCGGTGAAGGCCGGCGCCAGCATGCGGCGCAGCCGGGTGTGGTCGGGCGGGTCGCGGAAGCCCAGCCCGCCCGGGTCGGCCAGCCCCAGGTCGCCGTCGTCGTCCCCGCCGGCGGCGGCCAGGTGGGCGAAGTCGTTGCTGAAGGCCTTGGTGTCGGCGAGCACCGCACGGACGTCGGCGTGCCGGGTCACCAGCCAGACCGGGTTGCCGAACAGGTCCAGCCGGGTGACCGGCCCCTCTTCGCGGCGGTCGGCCAGCCAGCCCACGGGGTCGACGTCCACCCGGGTCAGCGGGGCGAAGACGTCGTCGATCGCGAGGTCGGGCATGCCGGCTCAGTCGTGGTGGGGCTGGTCGTGGTTCCCGGGCAGCGCTGTGACGTCCAGCTCGAAGTGGATCGTCTGCAGCAGCGCACCCGGCGTCCGCTCGTCGAGCACCTCGCGGACCGGCATCGAGCGCCAGAAGGCCTCCGCGCCGGGGACGGCGGCGTCGGTGTGCAGGTAGACGGTCCGGTAGCCGGCCTCGACGGCGGCCCAGCGCGCCGCGGCGGCCACCAGGGCCCGGGCCACCCCGCGCCGGCGGTGCTCGGCCAGCACCCACACCCGGGCGAGCTGGGCGACCGACCGGCCGGCGTAGTGGTCGACCAGCACCTGCGGGCTGCGGGGACCGCCGGCCTTGACCGCGGTGGTGCCCAGCAGCGTGCCCTCGGCGTCCCGGGCCAGGAACAGCGCCTGCCCCGGCGTCCGCAGGTACGCCGTGGCCGGGTCGGCCAGGTCGGCGTGCCACTCCGGGCGGAAGCCGTAGCCCAGGTCCTCCCCGAGGACGCGCACCATCAGCGCCCGGGCGGGGGCGACGTCGTCGGGTCCGGCCAGGTCCACGGAGAGTCTCGTCGCGAGCATCGGGCAAGAGCGTGCCACACCCGGTGCGCGGGTAGCGTGGGACTCCTCGGCCCATCTCGGAGGTGCACGGTGTCCCAGAACCCGACCACGGCGGCCCTGCTGGCCGAACTCGAACCGGTCGTCGAGGAGAACCTGAACCGGCACGAGAAGATGGCCCAGGAGTGGCACCCGCACGACTACGTGCCGTGGTCCGAGGGCCGCGACTTCGCCTTCCTGGGCGGCGAGGACTGGGCGCCCGAGCAGTCCCGTCTCGACGCGACCGCCAAGGCCGCGATGATCACCAACCTGCTCACCGAGGACAACCTCCCCAGCTACCACCGGGAGATCGCCACCCGGTTCAGCCGGGACGGCGCCTGGGGCACCTGGGTCGGCCGCTGGACCGCCGAGGAGAACCGGCACGGCATCGCCATCCGCGACTACCTCGTGGTCACCCGCGGCGTCGACCCGGTGGAGCTCGAGCGGGCTCGGATGGACTACATGACGTCGGGCTACGACTCCGGGGACAAGACGCCGCTGGAGGCGGTGACCTACGTGTCCTTCCAGGAGCTGGCCACCCGGGTCAGCCACCGCAACACCGGCAAGGCGACCAACGACCCGATCGCCGACCAGATGCTCGCCCGGATCGCCAAGGACGAGAACCTGCACATGGTCTTCTACCGGAACATCGTCGCCGCGGCGCTCGAGATCGCCCCGGACGAGACCATGCGGGCCATCGCCGACGAGGTGATCGGCTTCGAGATGCCCGGCGCCACGATGGCCGGTTTCCGGAAGAACTCCACGATCATCGCCAAGGCCGGCATCTACGACCTGCGGCTGCACCACGACGATGTCGTCGCGCCGATCCTGCGGCACTGGAAGGTCTTCGAGCGCGAGGGCTTCGGCCCCGAGGGCGAGAAGGCCCGCGAGGACCTCGCCCAGTTCATGGTCGGGCTGGATGCGCAGGCGACGAAGTTCGTGGAGTCCCGGCAGCGGATGCGCGACCGCCTGCAGGCCCGCGCCGACGAGCAGATCGCCCCCCTCGCCCAAGCCTGAGGCGCCGCCTTAGGGTCGAGCGGTGCGCCTGGCGACCTGGAACGTGAACTCCGTCCGGACCCGGGTCGACCGGGTCACCGCGTTCCTCGAGCGCAGCGGGGTCGACGTCCTGGCGATCCAGGAGACCAAGTGCCGGGACGACCAGTTCCCGCACATGCCGTTCGAGGCGATCGGCTACGAGGTCGCCCACGTCGGGCTCAACCAGTGGAACGGCGTCGCGATCGTGTCCCGGGTGGGCATCGAGGACGTGCAGATCGGCTTCGACGGCATGCCGTCCTGGTCGGCCAAGGAGGGCCTGGACCCCGCCCCCGAGGCACGCGCGATCGGCGCGACCTGCGGCGGCGTCCGGACGTGGTCGCTGTACGTGCCCAACGGCCGCCAGCTCGGCGACCCGCACCTGGCCTACAAGCTCGACTGGCTCGCGGCGCTGCGGGAGAACGCCGCCGGCTGGCTGGCCGCGGACGCCGACGCGCAGATCGCGCTGACCGGCGACTGGAACATCGCCCCGGAGGACGGCGACGTGTGGGACATGGCGGTCTTCGCCCACTCCACGCACGTCAGCCCGCCCGAGCGCGCCGCCTTCGCCGCGGTCGTCGAGGCCGGCTACGCCGACGTCGTCCGTCCGCACACGCCGGGTGAGTACACGTACTGGGACTACACCCAGCTGCGCTTCCCGCGGCGCGAGGGGATGCGGATCGACTTCGCGCTGTGCTCCCCCGCCCTCGCCGCTCGGGTGACCGGCGCGGAGATCGACCGGCAGGAGCGCAAGGGCAAGGGCGCCAGCGACCACGCCCCGGTGGTCGTCGACCTCGCCGACTGACCGCGGGGGCCTCGCTCCCGGCGCGCACGCCCGGCATGCTCACCGCGTGACCGCACCGGTGACCGCCGCCCCGGTCCGGCACCCGTGGCTGTGGTCGGTGGCGGTCGCCGTCGGCTGGCGGGCCGTCGTCGTCGTCGCTGCGCTGGGACTGTCCCCGATGGCCGTCGCCGCGTTCCCCGACCTCGGTGCCGTGGTGGTCAACCTGCTGGCCTGCGCGGTGCCGCTGGCGGTCGTCGCCCGGCTGGGCTGGTGGCGGATGCCGTGGCTGCGCGAGGTGCGGCCCCGCGCGTGGTGGCCGCTGGCGCCGCTGGCTGTCGTCTACGCCGCGCGCATCGTGTTCGGCTGGGAGCTCGGCCCGGTCGAGGCGATGAGCACCGTCGTCCTGGTGCTGGTCGCGGCGACCAGCGAGGAGCTGTGGTCCCGCGGCGTCGTGCAGGAGCTGCTGCGCGCGGTCAGGCCGCTGTGGCGGGCGGTCGCCGTGGGCGTGCTCTTCGGCGTCGGGCACGTGCTGTCGGGCGTCGTGCTGGGCCGCGAGCTGGACTACCTGGCCTTCCAGGTGCCGCACGCGACCATCCAGGGCTTCGCGCTGGCCGCGCTGCGGATGCACGTGGTGTCGATCTGGCCGCTCGTCGGGCTGCACGCGCTGAGCAACCTGCTGGTGCTGGCCGAGGCCCCGGGCGCCGTCCCGGTCTGGTGGGAGGCCGGCCAGCTGCTGCTCACCCTGGCGTTCGGGCTCTGGCTGGTCCTCCGGTACGAGCGGCGCCCGGTGGAGGTCAGCGCGCCTGCAGGTCGGTGAACGACCCGTCGGCCTGGGGCAGCTGCACCCGGGTGGCCTCGCCGTTCATGCCGGAGTGCACGACGACGGCGACGACCGTGCCGTCGTCCAGCGTGGTGGTCAGCTCGCGCTCGCCATAGACGACCTTCGCGGCGTCGACCTGCGTGCCGTCGACAGCGAGGTCGACGCGGTTGACGACGACCAGCTTTTGGTCGAACCGCACCTCGACGGTGTGGCCCTGGATCTCCCCGGTGTACGTGGTGGTCGACAGCACGTCGTCCCCTCTCGCTCGGTTGCGTTCGTGGAGTTAACGTAACCCGCATGGCCCGACCCCGCGACCCCGAGATCGACCGCGCCGTCGCCCGGGCCTGCTTCGCGCTGCTCGCCGAGGAGGGCCGGGCCGGGCTGACCCGGGAGCGGATCGCGCGGCGGGCCGGGGTCAGCCTGCCCGCGCTCACCCGGCGGTACGCCACGGTCGAGGACGTCCTGCTGGCCGCGCTGCGCGCCGAGCCGGAGCCCCGGCCGCTGCCCCCGGTGAGCTCGCTGCGGGAGTTCCTGGTGGCCACGCTGCACCGGACCGCCGCGGGCCTCGCGGAACCGGGCGTCCGGCGGGCCTCCACCGAGCTGCTGGCCGCCGCGGCCGGCGACACCCGGATCGGCGAGGCCTTCGGCGACGCGCTCGCCGACGTGCGGGCCGAGGGCCACCGGTGGGTCGAGGACGCCCGCCAGCGCGGCGAGGTCCGGGCCGACCTGGACGCCGACACCGTGCTCGACCTGGTGGCCGGTGCGGCCTACTACCCGCTGCTGTGGCGCGGGGAGCTGCTGGCCGAGGACCACGTGGCCGACGTGGTGGAGCTGCTGCTGGCCGGGGCGGCGCCCCGGCCGGCTACCTGACGACGCCGATCGGCCCGGTCGGGGTCGGCGGGGCGGGCTTGCCGAAGGGGTGCACCGAGCTGACCGCGACCAGCTTCTCCACGGCCCGGCGCCAGCCGGCCGGCCGGGGTGCCCGGGCCTGCTGCTCCAGCTGCGCGATCCGGGCCTCGAGCTCGTCGACCCGGCCCGCGGCACGCACCGGCGGCACCGGCGCCGGACGGGCCAGCTCGGCCAGCTGGCCGGTGATGGCCTGCACGACCTCGGCGGCGTCCACCGGGCTCAGGTGCACGGTGCCCACGCAGACGCTCTCGCGCCAGATGCTCAGGTTGATCGCGTGCAGCTCGGGGTGCCGGGTGATCCGCACGCCACGGCCCTGACCGCGCCGGTCCAGCACCCACGAACCCATCCGCGTCACCGCCGGCACCGTCATGGGTCGACGGTCCTGCCCCCGGGCGCCGACGTCAAGGCAGACACCCTCGGCCGGGGGAAGCGAGCCCCCGCCGTCCGGTGTTGGAGGAGGTGATGACCACTGCTCCCGCGCCCACCCGCCTGTGGACGCCGTCCCGCGTCCTGGTGACCCGTTCCGCCGCCGCCCTCCCCCACGGCCGCCAGGTGCTGGAGCGGGTGCAGGCGGCCGGCGTGCCCGACGTCCAGGTGCTCGCCGGCGACCGGCTGCCCAACCTGCGCGGGGACGGCGACCGCGCCGCCTTCATGGCCGCCAAGGACACCCTCGCCGTGGTCGTGGGCGCGCCGTCCAAGCGCCGGCTGCAGCCGATCCCGCCGTCCGCGGACTGGCGCTTCGACCTGGCCGAGGGCTGCCCCGCGCACTGCCAGTACTGCTACCTGGCCGGCTCGCTCACCGGCCCCCCGATCACCCGGGTGTTCGCCGACCTGCCCGACGTGCTGGCCTCCCTCGACGGCTACGTCGGCCGCGGCGAGGTCACCTCGGGCACGGCCGAGCGCGGCCACGAGGGGACGACGTTCGAGGCGTCCTGCTACACCGACCCGCTGGCCATCGAGCACCTCACCGGCGGCCTGGCCACGGCGATCACGCACTTCGGCACCCACGACTGGCCCGGTCCGGTGCAGCTGCGGGCCACCACCAAGTTCGACGACGTCGAGTCCCTGCTCGAGCTCCCCCACCGCGGTCGCACCCGGCTGCGGTTCTCGGTCAACGCCGCCTCGGTGGCCCGCCGCTTCGAGGGCGCGACCTCCCCGGTGCCGGCCCGGGTCGCCGCGCTGGGCCGGGTGGCCGAGGCCGGCTACCCGGTGGGGCTGACCATCGCCCCGATCATGCCGGTCGAGGACTGGCGCACCGAGTACGGCGAGCTCCTGGACTCCGTCGCCGCCGTCCTCCCCCACCACGCCGACCTGACCGTCGAGTGCATCACCCACCGGTTCACCCCGAACTCCAAGGCGACGCTCACCGACTGGTACCCGCGCACCAAGCTGGAGATGGACGAGGAGCTGCGCACCACCAAGCGCGGCAAGTTCGGCGCGGTGAAGCACGTCTACCCCAAGGACGTGATGACCGAGCTGCGCGGCTGGTTCACCGACGCGGTCGAGCGCCGCCTGCCCGGCGCCCGCTTCCTGTACTGGACCTAGGCTCGCTCCTCGTGCTCGTGCTGCTGCCCCCCTCGGAGACCAAGCACCCCGGCGGGGACGGCGCCCCGCTGGACCTCGCCGCGCTGAGCCACCCGGAGCTGGACCCGGTGCGGGAGCAGTTGCTGGGCGGCATCGAGGCCCTGGCCGGCGACGTGCCGGCCTCCCGGAAGGCGCTCGGGGTCAGCGCCGCGCAGGACGCCGAGATCGCCCGCAACGCCGCCGTCCGGACGGCGCCGACGCTGCCCGCCCTGGACCGGTACACCGGCGTGCTCTACGACGCGCTGGACGTCCGGTCGCTGACCCGGGCGCAGCGGGTCAAGGCCGACCGGCGGCTGGCCGTCGGGTCGGCGCTGTTCGGCCTGGTCCACGGCGGCGAGCCGATCCCCGCCTACCGCCTGTCGGCGATCTCCCACCTGCCGGGTCTCCCCCGGCTCCGGGCGCTGTGGCGGCCGGTGCTGGGCCCGGTGCTCGCGGCCGCGGCCGACGGGCTGGTCGTCGACCTGCGCTCGGGCAGCTATGCCGATCTGGCACCGGTCCCGGGTGCGGTGACCGTCGACGTGCTCAGCGAGCGGGCCGACGGCTCGCGCGCGGTGGTCAGCCACTTCAACAAGGCGCACAAGGGTCGGCTGGCCCGGCTGCTGGCCACCACCCGCGCCGAGCCGGCCGACGTGGTCGGCCTGGTGGCCCTGCTCCGCCGGGGTGGGTTCCACGTGGAACGGGCTCGGGGCAGCGCGGCGCTGACCCTCGTCGTCCCGGCCTGAGCGGGACGGCGCCGGGCGCCGCAGACTGGACGCATGATCTTCATCTGCGTCCGATTCCCGGTGAAGCCCGAGCACGCCGACCAGTGGCCCGAGCTCACCCGCGCGTTCACCGAGGGCACCCGCGCCGAGCCCGGCAACCTCTTCTTCGACTGGTCGCGCAACGTCGAGGACCCGACCGAGTACATCCTCATCGAGGGCTTCGCCGACGACGCCGCCGAGGCGCACGTGACCAGCGACCACTTCAGGACCGCCCAGGCAGAGCTGCCGCAGTACCTGGTCCGCACCCCGAAGGTCCGCAACATGCAGATCCCCGGCGAGCACTGGGACGACCTGGGCGAGTTCACCGTCTCCTGAACGCAGGACGCCCCCCGGCGGTGCTGTGCCGGGGGGCGTCGAGGACCTGCGCTCAGCTCACAGACGCGCGGTGTCGATCACGAAGCGGTAGCGGACGTCGGAGTGCACGACGCGCTCGTAGGCCTCGTCGATCTGGTCGCCGCCGATGACCTCGACCTCGGCGCCCAGGTGGTGCTCGGCGCAGAAGTCGAGCATCTCCTGGGTCTCGCGGATGCCGCCGATCTTCGAGCCGGCCAGCGAGCGGCGGTTGGTGATGAGCGAGAACGCGGCCTCGGTCATCGGCTGCTCGGGGGCGCCGACCTCTACCAGGGTGCCGTTGACCCGGAGCAGGCCCAGGTAGGCGTCCAGGTCCAGGGTCGCCGAGACGGTGTTGACGATCAGGTCGAACTCACCCTTGAGCGTCTCGAAGGTGCTCTCGTCGCTGGTCGCGTAGTAGTGCTCCGCGCCGAAGCGCAGGCCGTCCTCCTGCTTCTTCAGCGACTGGGACAGCACGGTGACCTCGGCGCCCAGCGCCGCGGCGATCTTGACGCCCATGTGGCCGAGCCCGCCGAGGCCGACGATGGCGACCTTCTTGCCCGGGCCGGCACCCCAGTGCTTGAGCGGGGAGTACAGCGTGATGCCGGCGCACAGCAGCGGGGCGGCCTGCTCCAGCGAGATGCCCTCGGGGATGCCCAGGACGTAGTTCTCGTCGACGACGATCTGCTCGGAGTAGCCGCCGTCGGTGGGCTTGCCGTCCTGCATGCCGCCGTAGGTGCCGGTCTCGCCCTTCAGGCAGTACTGCTCCTCGCCGGCCAGGCAGTTCTCGCACTCGCGGCAGGAGTCGATGAAGCAGCCGACGCCGACCCGGTCGCCGACGGAGTACTTGGTGACGTCGGAGCCGACCTCGGCCACGACCCCGGCGATCTCGTGCCCGGGCACCAGCGGGTAGTTGGCGGCACCCCACTCGTCGCGCGCGGTGTGGATGTCGGAGTGGCAGATGCCGGCGTAGGCGATCTCGATCCGGACGTCGTTCGGGCGGACGTCGCGGCGCTCGATGGTGGTGCGCTCGAAGGAGCCGCCGGCGGAGGCGGTGGACCGGGCGGTCACGGTGGTGGGCACGTGGATCTCCTCGGTTCTCGGTACGGGGGGAGCGCCGGGATCCCTGCGGACCCAGCAGCGCCCACCCCACCTACCCGCATGCGATCTGTTGCACACGACCGATCCGGGCGACCTGGGTCACGCCGGGCGACGAGTGGGGTCAGACGTCCTTCTGGAACCAGGCGACGTCGACGTACCGGCCGAACTTGTGGCCGACCTCGCCGAACGTGCCGACGTGGCGGAAGCCGAACGCCCGGTGCAGGGCCTCCGACGCCGGGTTGGGCTGGGCGATGACCGCGATCGCCCGGTGCACGTCCTCCCCCGCCAGGACCTCGAACAGGGCCGCGTACAGCGCGCGGCCGAGACCCTGGCCCACGGCGTCCGGGGCCAGGTAGACGCTGGTCTCCACGGTCGCGTCGTAGGCCGGCCGGGGCCGGAACCGGCCGCTGCTGGCGAACCCGACCACGGCGCCGGCGCGCTCGGCGACCAGCACGCGGTGCCGACCGCCCGCATGGTCGGCCAGCCAGGCCCGCCGGTGCTCGAGGGTCGGCGGGACCAGGTCGAACGTGGCCAGCGTGTGCAGCACGTGGTGGTCGTAGACGGCGCTGATCGCCGCGGCGTCGGCGTCGGTGGCGGGTCGGACGGTCACCGGGTCAGTGTGCCGACGTCCCGAGATCTCTCACCACTGAGATACTTTCCGCGCTACGGTCGCCCGGTGACCGACGAGCTGTGCACCCGCCCCGCCACCGAGCTGGCCGCGCTGATCCGCACCCGCGAGGTGAGCGCCCGCGAGGTGCTCGAGGCGCACCTAGCCCGCATCGACCGGTACGACGGCCAGGTCAACGCGATCGTGACCCGCGACGACGACGCCGCGCGCGCCGCGGCCGACGACGCCGACGCCCGGCTGGCGGCCGGCGAGGCGGTCGGCCCGCTGCACGGCATCCCGGTGGCGCACAAGGACACCCACCAGACCGGCGGGATGCGGACGACGTGGGGCTCGCCGCTGCACCGGGACACCGTGCCGGCCCGCGACGAGCTCGTCGTCGCCCGGCTCAAGGCCGCCGGGGCGATCCGGGTCGGCAAGACCAACGTGCCCGAGTTCGCCGCCGGCTCGCACACCTTCAACACCCTCTTCGGCGCCACGCACAACCCCTACCGGCACGGGCTGTCCGCCGGCGGCTCCTCGGGCGGGGCGGCCGCGGCGCTGGCCGCAGGGTTCGTGCCGCTGGCCGAGGGCAGCGACATGGGCGGCTCACTGCGCAACCCGGCCGCGTTCAACAACGTCGTCGGGCTGCGGCCGACGCCGGGCCGGGTGCCCTCGCACCCGACCGCGATCGGCTGGTCGCAGCTCTCGGTGCAGGGACCGATGGCCCGCACCGTCTCCGACGTCGCGCTGGGGCTGTCCGTGCTGGCCGGCGCCGACCCGCGGGTGCCGATCTCGCTGACCGACCCGGCCGCCGCCTTCGCCGACCCGCTGCCCACCGAGCTGACCGGGCTGCGGATCGCCTGGACGCCGGACCTGGGCGGCCGGGTCCCGGTGGACCCGGCGATCACCGAGGTGCTGATGGCCCAGCTGCAGGTCTTCCGCGACCTGGGGGCCACGGTCGACGAGGACTGCCCCGACCTGACCGGTGCCGACGAGGCGTTCGGCGTCCTGCGGGCCTGGCTGTTCGAGGCCTCGTTCGGCGACGCCGTCCGCCGCTCCCCCGACCTGGTCAAGGACACCATCAAGTGGAACGCCTCGGTCGGTGCGGCCCTCACCGGTGCCGACGTCGGCCGCGCCGAGGTGGCGCACACCAAGCTGTACGAGCGGGTGGTCGAGTTCTTCACCCGCTACGACGTCCTGCTGGCGCCGGTGACCCAGGTGCTGCCTTTCCCCGTCGAGCAGGAGTACCCGACGTCCGTCGCCGGCGTGGAGTTCGACGACTACCTGGGCTGGATGCGCTCCTGCACCCTGATCAGCGCCACCGGCTGCCCGGCGCTGAGCGTCCCCGGCGGGTTCACCCCCGACGGCCTGCCGGTGGGTCTGCAGGTCATCGCCGCACCCCGGGCCGACCGGCGGGTGCTGGAGGTCGGCCACGCCTTCGAGCAGGCCACCGGCCACGGCCTGCGCCGCCCCGTGCTGTGACACCGCGATCCTCCGGATCGCACCGCGGTCGACGGCCGTCCCGACCGCCGCTGAGCCGCTGCGAGTGATCCGGTCGGGAGGGCTCCGCCCCCCGCGACCGGATCACGCCGGCACCCTGCCGTCCCCGACCCGTGTGCGGCCTCGGCACGCATCTGAACCGCGACTGCGCGGACGGTGCGCGACTGCGGGGTGACCGGATGGTCGGCAGGATGGGGCTGGTGACCTCCGCGAACCCGCCCTGGTGGACCTCGGCCGTCGTCTACCAGGTGTACCCCCGCTCCTTCGCCGACTCCGACGGCGACGGGATCGGCGACCTCGAGGGCATCCGCGGCAAGCTGGACCACCTGGCCGACCTGGGCGTGGACGTCGTCTGGCTGTCACCGGTGTACCGCTCGCCGCAGGACGACAACGGCTACGACATCAGCGACTACCAGGACATCGACCCCGCGTTCGGCACGCTGGACCAGTTCGACGCGCTGCTCGCCGACGCGCACGCCCGAGGCATCAAGATCGTGATGGACCTGGTGGTCAACCACACCAGCGACGAGCACCCGTGGTTCGTGGAGTCCCGCAGCTCGACGGTGAGCCCCAAGCGCGACTGGTACTGGTGGCGGGACGCCCGCGAGGGCATGGACGCCGGCACCCCGGGCGCCGAGCCGACCAACTGGCAGTCCTTCTTCTCCGGGCCCTGCTGGGAGCTCGACGAGACGACCGGCCAGTACTACCTGCACCTGTTCAGCCGCAGGCAGCCCGACCTGAACTGGGAGAACGCGCAGGTCAGGCGGGCGGTCTACGAGATGATGCGGTGGTGGCTGGACCGCGGGGTCGACGGCTTCCGGATGGACGTGATCAACATGATCAGCAAGCAGCCCGACCTCCCCGACGGCCCGCCGATCCCCGGTACCCCCTATGGCGACGGCAGCGTGGCGACCTTCTTCGGCCCACGGCTGCACGAGTTCCTCGCCGAGATGCACCGCGAGGTGTTCGCCGGTCGGGACGCCGACCTGATCACCGTCGGCGAGATGCCCGGCGCCACGGTCGAGCAGGCCCGCCTGGTCACCGACCCGGCCCGCGCCGAGCTGGACATGGTGTTCCAGTTCGAGCACGTGCAGCTGGACCAGGGCGCGTCCAAGTGGGACCACCGGCCGCTGCGGCTGACCGACCTGAAGGCCTCGTTCGGCCGCTGGCAGGCCGGTCTGGCCGACGTCGGCTGGAACTCCCTGTACTGGGACAACCACGACCAGCCGCGCGCGGTGTCCCGGTTCGGCGACGACTCCCCCGCGTACCGACGGGACTCCGCGACGTGCCTGGCCACCCTGCTGCACGGCCACCGCGGGACGCCCTACGTCTACCAGGGCGAGGAGATCGGCATGGCCAACTCCACCTGGTCCTCGGTCCGCGACTTCCGGGACATCGAGACGCTCAACCACGTCGCCGAGGCCACCGCGCTCGGGGCCGACCCGGAGGAGGTGCTGGCCACCCTGCGCCCGGCCAGCCGGGACAACGCCCGCACCCCGGTGCAGTGGGACGCCACCGAGCACGCCGGGTTCACCACCGGGACGCCGTGGATCGGGGTCAACCCCGACCACGTCGAGTGGAACGTCGCGGCCCAGCGGGAGGACCCGCACTCGGTGCTGGCCCACCACCGGGCGCTGATCGCGCTGCGGCACGCGGACCGCACCGTGCAGCTCGGTGACTTCACGATGCTGCTGCCCGACCACGAGGACGTGTACGCCTTCACCCGCAGCCTGGACGGCGACACCCTGCTCGTGGTCTGCAACGTGTCGGCCACCCCGTACCCGCTGGCCGAGCTGCTGCCCGAGGCCGTCGGCGACGAGCTCGTGCTGGGCAACCGGGACCACCTGCCCGACCACGACGACGCCGTCCTCGGGCCCTGGGACGCCCGGATCCTGCGCCTGCGCTGACCGCCGACCGCGGCGGGCTCCTCTAGCCTCGGTCCCGGTCGGGGTGGGGAGGACGGAGGAGCGGATGGCGGGCGTGCCGTACGGCACGGCGAAGGAGGCCCTCCTGCAGGCCGCGGTCACCATCGCGGCCACCCGGGGCCTGCGCGGCCTGACCTACCGGTCGGTGGCCGCCGCGGCCGGGGTGACCCACGGGTCGGTCCGCTACCACTTCGGCAGCTGGGACGCCCTCGTCGAGGAGGCGCTGCTGCACTGCGTCGGCCCGAGCATCGACGACATCCACCTGCGCTCCCCCGGCCTCGGCTTCGGCGAGCTGGCCTCGGGCATCGTCGAGATGGTCACCGGGCACCCCGAGGTCCAGGCGTTCCAGTTCGAGCTCTACCTGGAGGGCCGCCGCCGGCCGGAGATCGCCGCGGTCATGGAGCGGGTGAACGCCCGCTACCGCGCCGCGGTGCGCGAGGAGCTGGTGCGCAACGGGCTGGGCGACCCCGACCTCGCCGAGCTGGTCTTCCTCACCATCGACGCGTTGGTCCTGCACCAGACCGCGTTCGGCGGGGCCGAGCGCACCGAGCGGGCGGTCGCGGCCCTGCGCCGGCTGCTGCGCAGCCATGCCCACCTGGATGCCGACCAGCACGCCGACCAGCACGCCGTCGACCCGGCAGGATGGTCCGGGTGAGCCAGCCACCGCCCTGGAACCAGCCCCAGCCGTGGAACCAGCCGCCGCCCTGGGGCCACCAGCCCGCCGGGCCCCCGCCGCGGGCCGACGGTGGCGGCGTGCCGCTGCTGGTGCTCGGCCTGGTCACCGCCCTGCTGGGCCTGCTCGGCGCGTTCCTGCCCAACTACAGCTACGGCGACGGCATCGGGAGCTACAGCCCGCTGCTCCAGTCGATCAACGGCGACACCTTCTTCCAGGCCGCCGGGTTGGCGCTCCTCGCCGGCGTCGTCCTGCTGGTCGTCGGCGCGCTGCTGCAGCGTCGCCGGGTGGGGGTCGGCACCGGGCTGCTGCTGGTCGGGGCCGGGATCGTGCTCCAGGCGGGCGGCGGCCAGCTGCTGGGGTTGTTGCAGGCCGCCGTCGACCCCCGGCTGAGCAGCGGCATCGCCGTCGGCGGTGTCCTGCTGGTCCTCGCCGGCGCCACCGCGGTCGCCACCGTCGTCGTCGGTCTGCTCCGGCTGGCCCGCCTGCGCTGACCGCCCGGCGGTCACCCTGGGTGGCCGGGGACGCCCACCGTCACCGGACGGATCAGTTCCGCACCCGATGGGGTGGTCACCGGGCCCGGGGCAGAGCGGGTGCCCGGAGCGGTCGTTGGACTGGGTGCACCGGTGCCCGCCGCGGCGCCCAGACCCACCGGAGGATGCCGTGCCCTGCCCGTCCCCCTCCCGCGCCCCGCGCCGGGCGGCTGCCCCGCGGACCGGTGGTCAGCGGTGACGCGGGGATCGGTCCTCGTCGTCGAGGACGTCGTCGAGACCCGGGAGCTGGTGGCCTGCGCGCTGGGCCGGGCCGGGCTCGGCGTCCGGGCCGTGGGGACCGCGCGGGAGTGCCGGGCGGAGGTGGCCGCGGCGCCGCCCGACGTCGTCGTCCTGGACCTGGAGCTGCCCGACGCCGACGGCACCGAGCTGTGCCGGGAGCTGCGCACCCGGACGCACGCCTACCTGCTGCTGCTCAGCGCGCAGGCCGACGAGGTCGACGTGCTGGTCGGCCTGGCCGCCGGCGCCGACGGGTACATGGCCAAGCCGTTCTCCACCCGCGAGCTCACCGCCCGGGTGCAGACGTTCCTTCGCCGCCCGGCCACGCTGCCGGCCGGCCCCGCGGCCGGCCAGGTCACGGTGCGGGTGCCGGCGACGCGGACCACGGTGGGCGACCTCGAGGTCGACGAGGCCACCCGCGAGGTCCGGGTGCGCGGGGCCCTCGTGCCGTTGACCCGCACCGAGTTCGACCTGCTGCACGCGCTGGCCCGCCGGCCCGGCCGGGTGCTGCCGCGGGAGGTGCTGCTGCACGAGGTCTGGCACAGCGACTGGGAGGGCAACCTGCGGCTGGTCGAGGCGCACATGTCCAACCTGCGCCGCAAGCTCGCCGTCGGCGGGCTCGGCCGCCCCGAGCTCCGCACCGTCCGCGGGGTGGGCTACCGGCTGGTCGCCTGAGCCGGTCAGCACGTGTAGGTCACCGTCCCGGGCACGGACAGCCAGCCGTAGTCGGTGACCGCCACGACCGAGAAGCTGTGGGTCGCGGTGCTCAGCACCGCCTTCGTGGCCGCCCTCGAGGTGCTCGTGCCGCCGACCGTGACGACGGGGCGGGCGCTGCCGTTGACCGTCTCGGTGACCCGGTAGCCGGTGACCCGGGCGGTGGTGCTGGCCGTCCAGCCCACCCGCACCGTGTAGCCGGTGGTCAGCAGGCTGCAGCTGGTCGACCCGGCGGTCGAGGTGCCGGTCGGCGGCGCGACCGTCGCGGTGCCGACCGAGACCGGGGCCACGACGGACGCGGTGAACCGGGCCGACGCCGTCCCGGGGGCACCCGTCACCACCGTGGCCACCACGCCGAGGACCAGCGTCCACCGGCGCACCCCGGCGGTGCTCACGCGGTGCGCCCGGGCCGGGCCGGTCGCCACACCGCGGCCAGCGCCCACCCGGCCAGCAGGACGGGCGCACCCCAGACCAGGGCGTAGGACACCGGCGGGGTGCGCAGCAGCTGGATCGCGCGGCCCACCGCCGGGACCACGGCGCGCACCCGCCAGGCGGTGTCCCCCGCCGCGAAGGTCGCCGTCCACGGGTCGGCGGCGTCGTTCGCGTCGCCCCGGGTGGTGATCGTGACGGACCCGTCCGGCCGGACGTCGGCGGACACCACCCGGTGGCTGACCACGCGCCGGTCACCGACCGGGATGTGGAAGGTGAGCACCATCCCCGGCTCGATCTCGGCCACCGGCAGCGCGGTGTCCACGACCACGTCGCCGGGCTCGATCCCCGGCGCCATGCTCGGGGTGAGCATGGTCGCCGTCCGGTAGCCCAGGACGTGCGGGCCGACGGCCAGCGCGGCGAAGGCGAGCACCGCCAGCACCAGCACCAGGTCGGCCAGGCGGCGCAGCACCGCTCGGGCGCGCAGGACGGCGGTCACGGGGCTCCTCTCCCGGTCGACGGCGGGGTGCGGGCGGGCGCGCCCGGGTCAGCGGGCGGTGCCGGCGCGCTGGGTGCCGACGAACTCCAGGGCGACGACCGCGGTCTTGGCCTGGAACGTGTTGTCGGCCGCCTGCGGCAGCGCGAGGGACACGACCAGGTTGGCGGTGCCGGCGGCCGGCAGCGCTGCGGGCACAGCCAGCGCGGTGGCGGTGCCGAGGACCGGCCGGGAGGCGAGCACCGGGGTCGTGGTGCCGGTGCAGGTGTAGGTGTACGCGGGCGCCGTCCCGGCCTCGGTCCACGGCACGGAGCAGGCGTCGATCGTCATCTGCAGGCCGTTGGTGGCGTCGCTGGTGAGCAGGCTCGCGGTGGTCGCGGTCGTGTTCAGCACGATCGTGGCCAGCGCCTGGTCGCCGGTGTTGGACAGCGTCACCGCCCGGCTGATGGTGTCGCCGGGCACGATGTTCGCCGCGGTCACCGACAGCCGGTTGGCCGCCGTGCCGGTCGCACCGAGGGCGATCGAGACGGTGCCGGTGTTCACCGTCTCGGTGGCGCTCGTGCTGCTGGTGAAGGTGCCGAACGTACCCAGCCCGGCGACGGCGGCCGCCGCCCCGACCACGCACAGGGAGACGGCGATCTTGCCCCCGGTCGAGCGGGCGGTCCGGCGGGCGAGGGGCGTGGTGGCGCTCATGGGGGCTGCTCCAGGTCGGTTCCGTCGACCGGCGTCCACCGGCGTCGGGACCGACCCTGACCGGCCACCCTCGTTGCGGCCTGCAGCGTTCCGCAATGTTTCCGCAGGGTCGGCGCGGCGTCAGCCGCGGGCGCGCAACCCCCGCAGCGTGCGGACGGCGACCACGAGCTCGGCCAGCTCGTGCGCCTCGCCGGCGGCCAGCTCGGCCAGCTGCGCGGCGGCGCGGCGCTGGCCGGTGTCCCAGCGCTCCGCCCAGCGGGCGACCAGGGCGCCCGGGTCCTCGTCGTCGGCGCGGCGCCCGCGGAGCACCTCGGCGGTGAGCGCGGCCTGCTCGGCCGTGAGGTCGTCGCGCAGGGAGGCGCGGGCCATCGCCGGCCAGCGGCGGTCCCGGGGGAGCCCGATCACCAGCTCGCGCAGCGGCACCAGGTCGAGCCTGGCCCCGACGTGCTCCCAGACCCGTCCGGTCAGCTGGATCGGCGCGCCGGTGTCCTCGCAGACCCGGGTGAGGTCCAGGGCACCGGGCAGCAGCGGGGCGACCGCGGCGGTGGCGGCCAGGTCGGCCGGCACCCCGGCGGAGCGGAACCCGGCGGCCCGCTCGGCGTAGGCGTCGGCATCGGCCCCGAGCAGCCACTGCGGCAGCTGCTGGGCCACGGTGGCCACCGCACCGGCGAAGCGGGCGGTCACCGTCGCGATCGGCGCCCCGGGCTCGGCGGACAGCTCGGGCAGGTGCAGCAGCCAGCGGGCGGCCCGCTCGGCCAGCCGGGTGGCCTCGGTGCGCAGCTGCACCTGGACGGCGGCCGGCACCCGGTTGTCCAGCGGCCGGGCGGCGTCCCAGAACCGGTCGACGTCGAACACCGCCCGGGCCACCGCGTGCGCCCGGACGACGGCGACCAGCGGCGCGCCGGTCTCCTCGGCCAGCCGGAACAGCCCGGTGACCCCGGCGACGTTGACCGCCCGGTTGACCAGCGCGGTGGTGATGATCTCCCGGCGCAGCGGGTGCTGGGCGACCGCGTCGGGGAACCGCTCGCGCAGCGGGCCCGGGGCGTACTCGGTGAGCAGGCGGTCCAGCGCCGGGTCGTCGGGCAGCGTGGAGTGCAGCACCGCGGCGTCCGCCTCGAGCTTGGCGTAGGCCAGCAGCACCGAGAGCTCGGGCGAGGTCAGCGCCTGGCCGTCGCGGCGCCGCTCGGACAGCGCCCGGCCGTCGGGCAGCGCCTCCACCGCCCGGTCCAGCCGGCCCGAGCGCTCCAGGGCCCGCATGAACCGGGTGTGCGCGTCGAGCAGGCTGCGGGCCGAGGCGGACTCGGCGGCCAGCGTGGCGTTCTGCGCGTAGTTGTCGGTGAGCACCTGGGCGGCGACCTCGTCGGTCATCGAGGCCAGCAGCTCGGCCCGGCCCTCGGCGCCCAGCTGGACGGCGCCCAGCGCGATCTTCAGGTTGACCTCGTGGTCGGAGGTGTCCACCCCGGCGGAGTTGTCGATCGCGTCGGTGTTCACCCGCCCGCCGGCCCGGGCGTACTCCACGCGCCCGCGCTGGGTCAGCCCCAGGTTGCCGCCCTCGCCGACCACCCGGACGCGCAGCTGCTCGCCGTCCACCCGCACCGCGTCGTTGGCCTTGTCGCCGACGTCCAGGGCGCTCTCGGTCGTGGCCTTGACGTAGGTGCCGATGCCGCCGTTGAACAGCAGGTCCACCGGGGCCAGCAGCACGGCGCGGATCAGCTCGGCGGGGGTCAGGTGCTCGACGTCCTCGGCCAGCCCCAGCGCCTCGCGCATCGGCCCGCTGACCGGCACCGACTTCGCCGTCCGCGGCCACACGCCGCCGCCGGCGCTGATCAGCATCGGGTCGTAGTCGGCCCAGCTGGACCGGGGGAGGGCGAACAGCCGCTGCCGCTCGGCGAAGGACGTCGCAGCGTCGGGGGTGGGGTCGACGAACACGTGCCGGTGGTCGAAGGCGGCCACCAGGCGCAGGTGCTCGCTCAGCAGCATCCCGTTGCCGAACACGTCGCCGCTCATGTCGCCGACGCCGACGACGGTGATCTCCTGGGTCTGGGTGTCGATGCCCAGCTCGCGGAAGTGCCGGGTGACCGACTCCCAGGCGCCGCGGGCGGTGATCCCCATGGCCTTGTGGTCGTAGCCGACCGACCCGCCCGAGGCGAAGGCGTCGCCCAGCCAGAAGCCGCGCCGGATCGCGACGGCGTTGGCCAGGTCGGAGAAGGTCGCCGTCCCCTTGTCGGCGGCGACGACCAGGTAGGTGTCGTCGCCGTCGTGCCGGACCACGCCCTCGGCCGGGACGACGGCGCCGTCGACCAGGTTGTCGGTCAGCGACAGCAGCGCGCCGATGAACAGCTCGTAGCAGGCCTTGCCCTCGGCCAGCCACGCCTCCCGGTCGGCCGGCGGGCGCAGCAGCACGAAGCCGCCCTTGGCGCCGGTGGGCACGATGACGGTGTTCTTCACCGTCTGCGCCTTGACCAGGCCGAGGATCTCGGTGCGCAGGTCCTCCCGGCGGTCGGACCACCGCAGTCCGCCGCGGGCGACCGCGCCGAACCGCAGGTGGACGCCGGTCACCCGGGGCGAGGACACCCAGACCTCGCGGGCCGGGCGCGGCTCGGGCAGGTCGGGCACCGCGTGCGGGTCGAGTTTGATCGCCAGCGGGGTGCCGTCGGTGAACGCACCGGCGACGTAGGCGGTGGTCCGCTGGGTCGCCCGGACGGCGGCCAGCAACGCGGTGAGCACCCGGTCGGCGTCCAGCGACGAGACCGCCCCGATCCGGTCGGTCAGCCGGTCGACGATCGCGCGCTCGGCGCCGGCCCGGTCGCCGGTCTGCCGCGGGTCGAAGCGGACCGCGAACAGGTCGACGACGCCGGAGACGATCTCCGGGTGCCCGGCCAGCACGGACTCCACGTAGCCGGCGGAGAACGGCAGCCCGCCCTGGCGCAGCCACTGCACGTAGGCCCGCACCACGGCCACCTGCTGCCAGGTCAGCCCGGCGACCAGCACCAGCGCGCCCAGGCCGTCGTCCTCGGCGTCCCCGCGCCAGACGGCGGCGACGGCGTCGGTGAACCGGCGGGGGAGGGAGTCCAGCGCCGGGACGTCGGTCGTGGGCGTGGCCAGGCCGAAGTCGTACACCCAGGCCAGCGGGGCGCCGATCCGGTCGATCTCGTAGGGACGCTCGTCGACGACGTCCACCCCGAGGTGCTGCAGCACCGGCAGCACGGCCGACAGCAGCAGCCGCTCGCCGACCCGGAAGACGGTCAGCCGGCGCTCGCCGGGGGCGGCGTCGCGGGGGGTCCACAGCCGCAGCGAGAGCTCGCCGGGCTGCAGGGACTCCAGCCGGTCCAGGTCGCCGACGGCGGTGGAGGCGGGGAAGTCGGCCTGGTAGGCGGGCGGGAAGGCGTCGGCCACCTGGGCCAGCCGACGCTCGGCGTCCACTCCGTACTCGGCGGTGAGGACGTCGGACAGGTCGTCGGTCCAGCTGCGGGCCGCGGCGGCCAGCTGCCGCTCCAGCTCGGGGACGTCGACCTCGGGCAGCGCGGCGACGCCGCGGCGGGCCTGCACCCGGACGACGAAGTGCAGCCGGGTCAGCACCGACTCGGTGGAGCGGGCGGTGTACTCGATCGAGGAGCCGCCGAGGGTGGACAGCAGCAGCTGCTGCATCGCCAGCCGGACCTCGGTGGTGTACCGGTCGCGGGGCAGGTAGACCAGCGCGGAGAAGAACCGGCCGAAGGGGTCCCGGCGGAGGAACAGCCGGGTCTGCCGGCGCTCGCGCAGGTGCAGCACGGCCAGCGCGACCGGCAGCAGCTCCTCCACGTCGACCTGCAGCAGCTCGTCGCGCGGGTAGGTCTCCAGGACGTCGAGCAGCTCCTTGCCGGTGTGGCTGCCGGCGTCCACCCCGGAGCGGGCCAGCACGGCCGCGGCGGTGCGGCGGACCAGCGGCACCTCGGTGACGCTGGCGGTGTAGGCCCCGGTCGGGAACAGCCCGACGATCCGGTGCTGGCGGATCCGCGAGCCCTGCGGCCCGGGCAGCGCGATCGCCACGACGTCCAGCCAGGCCGGGCGGTGCACGGTGGAGCGGACGTCGGCCTTGGTGACCAGGACCCGCCGTCCCAGCGCACCGCGCGCCGCGGCGCTGACCGGCACCACCGGGGTGCTCATGTCGGTGTCGGCGCGCAGCACACCCAGCCCGCTGGCCGGCACGGCGGTGGTGGCCGCCTCGCCGCCGGCGTCGACCAGGTCGACGTCGCGGGCGCCGAGGAAGACGAAGTTGCCGTCGACCATCCAGCGCAGCAGGGCCGCGGCCTCGTGCGGGTCGTCGACGGGGTCCTCGGTGGTCGAGGCCGGCTCGGCGTCCAGGAAGTGCCCGTTCTCCTGTTCCAGGAAGTGGGCGAGGTCCAGGGCGCGGGCCTTGAGCTTCTCGGCGTCCTCGTGCACCCCGCGGACGTCGGCCAGCACGGTGCGCAGGCCGGCGACCAGGTCGTCGGCTGCCTCGTCGTCGATCGCGCCGGCCAGCACGACCGCGATCCAGGACTCGTGGATCGCGTCGGCGGGGTCGGCGCCGTCGCAGAACTGCAGCAGGTTGCCGGCGATGTCCCGGCGGACGGACACGACCGGGTGGACGACGTGGTCCAGCACGACCTTCTGCCGGACGACCTCGGCGGCCACCGAGTCGACCAGGAACGGCATGTCGTCGGTGACCACCCGCAGCACCGAGGCACCGCCGACGGTGCGGTCCACGGCCACCAGCGCAGCGCCCTGCGGGCGGACCGCGGCGAGGGCCAGGTGGTCCAGCGCCAGGCGGGCCAGCGAGCCCGGGTCGTGCCCGACCACCTCGGCGGCCGGCTCCCCGCGGAAGTAGGAGTGCACGACCGCGGGGACGTCGTCGTCGGTCAGCCCGGCCGGGAGCTCGGGCACCTCCTCGGTGGCCAGCGCCTCGCCGGCGAGGTCGAGCAGGTGCGCCTTCTCGGTGCGCGCGGCCTCCAGGGCGGCCATGTCGGCGGGCCGGATGATGTCCGGGGCGGGCTCCGGGGTCGTCGAGATCGGCTGGTGGACGGTCCCGGGACGAGCCATGACCCGACGCTAGTGCGCTGCGCTGCCGCGCGTCACCAACACGCCACGGTCAGCGCTTGACCTCCAGCGGCAGGACCAGCTCGGCGATCCAGCTGAACAGGGCGATGAGGAAGCCGCCGACGACCGCCGTCCAGAAGCCGTCGACCTCCAGGCGGTCGCTGATCGCCGCGGTGATGCCCAGCAGCGCCGCGTTGATGACCAGCAGGAACAGCCCCAGGGTGAGGACGACGAACGGCAGCGACAGCAGCCGTACGACCGGGCCGACCAAGGTGTTGACCACGGCGAACAGCAGCGCGACCCAGAGGTAGGTGCCGACCTCCCCGAAGGTCCCCTCGGTGTTGCCGATGACGGTGATGCCGGAGACCAGCTGGGTGACCACGTAGATGATCACGGCCAGGACGACGACACGGAGCGCGAACTTCACGATCGTGGACACGGGGAGAAGGTAGCGGCGACCACCCCCGCCTGCGCGGACCTACGCTGCGGCCGTGACCACGCACACGGACGGGCACCTCTCCACCGGGCAGTACTGGCAGGGGTGGGTGCCCGACGAGGTGACCGGGGTCGTCGTCCTGGTGCACGGGCTGCACGAGCACGGCGGCCGGTACGCCCACGTCGCGGAGCGGCTGACCGCGGCCGGCTACGCCTCGTACGCCGCCGACCACCCGGGGCACGGCCGGTCCCCGGGCAGCCGCGGCAACATCGGCTCGATGGCCGCGACGGTGGCCGGCGTCGACGAGTTGGCCGGGCTCGCCCTAGGCCGGCACGCCGGCGTCCCGCTGTTCGTCTACGGGCACAGCATGGGCGGGCTGGTCGCCGCCCAGCACCTCACCGGGTCGCCGTCGGTGCCCGTCCGCGGTGCCGTGCTGTCGGCCGCGGCGCTGGACCTCAGCTCGGCCAGCCCGCTGCAGCAGAAGGTCGCCCCGGTGCTGGGCCGGCTGCTGCCCGACCTCGGCGTCCTCACCCTGGACGCCGACGCGGTCAGCCGGGACCCCGCCGTCGTGGCCGCCTACCGGGCCGACCCGCTGAACCGGATGGGCAAGGTCCGGGCCCGCACCGGCGCCGAGATGATCACCACGGTGGCCGCGATGCCCGAGCGGCTGCGCCGGCTGACCATGCCGGTGCTGGTGATCCACGGCGGTGCCGACCGGCTGGTCCCGCCGGCGGCGAGCGAGTTCGTGGCCTCGACGGTCTCCTCGGCCGACGTCACGCACACCGTCTACGACGGGCTGTTCCACGAGCCGCACAACGAGCCCGAGCGGGACCGGGTCCTGGACGACGTCGTCGGCTGGCTCGACGCGCACCGGGTCTGACCATCTCTACGGCTGTCTAAGTTCGAGCGTAGAGAGCCCGAGACCGGTCTAGGGACCGAGCAGGGCCGCGACCAGCAGCAGCACCGGGATCGAGCCGGCGGTCGTCACGGTGACGGTCTGCTGCGCCATCCGCTCGCCCACGCCGTAGGCGACCGCGTAGGTGTAGACGTTCTGCGCGGTCGGCAACGCGGCCAGGACCACGATGACGAACAGCTCGGCGCCGCCGATGCCCACCGCGGCCGCCAGCGCCCAGGCCACCCCGGGCATGACCAGCAGCTTGAGCGCCGAGGCCAGCAGCACCGCGCGCCGCTCGGGTCCGCGGCCGGGCACCGGGGCGCCGTGCAGGGAGACCCCGTAGGCGAGCAGCACCGCGGGGACGGCGAAGGAGGCCAGCAGCTCCAGCGGGTCCAGCACCAGGTCGGGCACGGTCCAGCCCAGACCGCTGACCACGAGGCCCAGCACCGAGGCGATCAGCACCGGGTTGCGGAACGGGGTGGTCAGCCGGACCCAGCGGGCGGTGCCGTCGTCGGGTCCGGTGAGGTCGAGCAGCACCACCGCGACCGGCACGAGCACCACGAGCTGGAACAGCAGCAGCGGCGCGACCAGGGTGGCGTCGCCGAGCACGTGGACGGCGATCGGGATGCCCAGGTTGGCGGAGTTGACCATGCCGGCGCCCAGCGCCCCGATCGTCGTCCGACCGGCGCCCCAGCGGCGGACGACGCCCACGACCCCCATCGCCCCGGCGCACACCAGGGCGGCCGCGGAGGTGACCCAGAGGGTGCCGGAGAAGATCTGCCCCAGGTCGGCCGCGACCAGCGTGGTGAACAGCAGCGCGGGCGTGGCGACCCGGAACGAGGTCTGCGCCAGGACCAGCTGCGCGCCCGGCGGCAGCACCCCGCGCCGGGCGGCCAGGTACCCCACGGCGATGACCACCCCGATCACCACGAACCCGGTGAGCACCCCCGTCACGCGCAGGAGTCTGCCCCGACCGGGGTTCCGGCCCTCATCCACGCCCCGCAGCGGGCGGGAACCGTGCTCCCGGTGCCATCAGGTGCCCGGAGGGTCCCCGTGCACCGGGCGCGGCCGTCGAGTGTGCGCTGAGCGCTGTTCCCAGCACCCGCAGACCGCGCTGAGTGCTCACTCGACGCCGCCGGCCGTCGATCGACGCTCACCGATCACTCCGGCTCAGGGGTGATCGATACCCGTCGATCGACGACTGGCGCGGGGGAAGTGGGCGCCGAGTGCGCGCTGAGCGCTGTTCCCAGCCCCCGCAGACAGCACTGAGCGCGCACCCGACGCCGCAGGCCGTCGATCGACGTTCACCGATCACTCCGGCCCAGGAGTGATCAGCAGCCGTCGACCGACGGCGGGGAGGATGGGGGCGTGGGGGAGCGGATCAGCGCGGCGCAGGCGGTGCGGGCCGGGTTGCTGGTGGCGATCCTGCTCGCCGGCGCCGTCGTCGCGCTGACCACCGACCTGCCCACGGTCGACCAGCTGCGCGGCCGGGTCGCCGACGCCGGATTGCTGGGCTGGGCAGCCGTCGCCGGGGGCACCGCGGTCGCCGTCCTGGCGCCGATCCCGCGGACGGCGCTGGCCCTGCTGACCGGGATCCTGCTGGGGTTCTGGCCGGGGCTGCTGGTCACCGTGGTCGGCGCCCTGCTGGGCGCGCTGATGGGGTTCGGGCTGGGTCGGGCGCTGGGCCGGGACACCCTGCTGCGGCTGGCCGGCCCCCGGCTGCGCAGGGCCGACCAGCTGGCGATGGAGCGCGGGTTCACCGCCGTCCTGCTCGCCCGGCTGACGCCGGTGCTGCCGTTCTTCCTGGTCAACTACGCCGGCGGGCTGTCCGGCGTCCGGCTGCCGGTCTACCTGGCGGCGACGTTCGTCGGGCTGCTGCCGGGGGCGGTGTTCAACGTGGCGGTCGGCTCGGTGGCCGGGTCGCTGGGAGAGTGGGGGCTGGCCATCGCGGTCGGGCCGGTGGTCGTGGTCGGCGTGGTCCTCGGCGTCCGGTGGTGGCGGCGTCGAGGTCGGTCTGCGGCCGTCTCGGTCGAGGGCTAGACAGCCGTAGAGAGCGCGATCGTCGTCGTCACCCGGACGACGGACGGCGTCGGCGGCACCGACCCGAACCCGAACCGCACCGGCGGCCGGACGTCGGCGAGCCCGCCCAGGTCGGCGCCGTCCCAGGTCGCGGACGCCGAGCGGAGCGCGTGCAGGTCCTGCACGCCGTACCACTCGGTGCGCCCGTTCCCGGCAGATCCGCGGGTCCGCACGCCCATCGCCAGCCGGGCGACCGGGTCCAGCAGCCCCACCCACGCCGGCGTGCGGGCCAGGGGTGACGGAACGGTCCGGAGCAACCACCCCAGCGCCGGACGACGGCCCACCCGCACCCGCAGCGCCAGCGGCTCGGCGTCGACCACCCAGTGCCCGGCCACCCGGCCGACCTGCACGTCGACCACCCGGACCTCGTCGAAGGAGTAGGTGTCGGCCACGAACTCGGCCAGCTCGGGCGTCGCCGCCAGCAGCACCCGGTGCCCGTCGGGGCGCTCGACCATCACGTCGGAGACGGCGCCCAGCGGCGACCGCGGCCAGTGCCCGACCACCAGGCGGGTGCCCGACGTCGTCCCCAGCCCGAGGATCCAGCCGTCGAACCGCACGCGATCTGCCACACGACACGCGCTACCCCGTTCTACGCGGTTCTACGTCCCGGGCTAGAGAACGGAATACGGTGCCCGACATGGATCCCGTGCGGAACCCCTACGCCCCCGGCGCCGGCCAGCGCCCGCCCGAGCTCGCCGGCCGGGACACCGAGCTGAGCGCGTTCGACGTCGTCCTGGAGCGGATCGCGCACGGCCGGCCCGAGCGGTCGCTGGTGCTCACCGGGCTGCGCGGGGTGGGCAAGACCGTGCTGCTCAACCACCTGCGCTCGGCCGCGATCGCCCGCGGGTGGGGGACCGGCAAGATCGAGGCCCGCCCCGACCAGTCGCTGCGCCGGCCGGTGTCCAGCGCGCTGCACATGGCGCTGCGCGAGCTGGGTCCGCGGCACGGCAACGCCGAGGCCGTCGCCGACGTGCTGGGCGTGGTGAAGGCGTTCGCGCAGTACCAGCCGGCCGACGCCAAGCTCCGCGACCGCTGGCAGCCCGGCATCGACGCCCCCGCCGCCACCGGCCGGGCCGACACCGGCGACATGGAGATCGACCTGGTCGAGCTGCTCAGCGACGCCGCCGGGGTCGCCGCGGACACCGGCAGCGGGATCGCCCTGTTCATCGACGAGATGCAGGACGTGCAGCCCGACGACGTCAGCGCCATCTGCGCCGCCTGCCACGAGCTCTCCCAGCAGGGCGCCCCGCTGATCGTCGTCGGCGCCGGGCTGCCGCACCTGCCGGCCGTGCTGTCGGCGTCCAAGTCCTACTCCGAGCGGCTGTTCCGGTACCTGCGGATCGACCGGCTGGACCGGCCGGCCGCCGACCGCGCGCTGGTCGGGCCCGCCGGCCGGGAGGACGTCGAGTTCACCCCGGGCGCGCTGGACGCCCTCTACGCCGCCGCCGACGGCTATCCCTACTTCGTGCAGGCCTACGGCAAGGTCACCTGGGACGTCGCCGCCACCTCGCCGATCACCGAGGACGACGTCGCCGTGGCCGCGCCGGCCGCCGAGGCCGAGCTGGCGGTGGGCTTCTTCGGCTCCCGCTACGACCGGGCGACCCCGGCCGAGCGCGAGTACATGCACGCCATGGCCGACCTGGGCGGGCCGGCCGGCAGCGCGGTGAGCACCTCGGACGTCGCGGTCAGCCTGGGCCGCAAGCCCGCCTCGCTGTCCCCGGCCCGGGACTCCCTGATCAAGAAGGGGCTGGTCTACAGCGCCGAGCGCGGCCAGATCGCCTTCACCGTCCCGCACTTCGGCCGCTACCTGCTCCGCCAGCCGGACTGAAAGACCTGCCGCGGATCCGGACAGAGCACCCCGTGAGGACCGCACCGGACCAGCGGCGGGCCGACCTCGAGCGCGTCGTGCGCACGGTGGTCGAGCCCGTGCGCCGCTACCTGCACCGCCGCACCGACGCGGCCACGGCCGACGACGTCCTCGGCGAGACGTTGGTCGTGCTCTGGCGGCGGCTGGATTACGTCCCGGCCGACCCGGTGCCGTGGGCGATCGGGATCGCCCGGCTGCAGCTGGCCAACGCCGAGCGCGGCCGGCACCGGCGTGGCCGGCTGGCGCTGCGGTTCGGCCGCACCGAGGCGACCGCGGTGCCCGACCCGACCGAGCCGGTCGCCGGCCGACTGGACGACGTCGCCGTGGTGCGCGCCGCCCTCGGCCGGCTGCGCCCCGCCGACGCCGAGCTGCTCCGGCTGGTCACCTGGGACGAGCTGACCACCGGGCAGGTGGCCGAGCTGCTGGGCATCACCACCAACGCGGTGGCGATCCGGCTGCACCGGGCCCGCGGCCGGCTGCGCGAGGAGCTGGGAAGACCGGGGGCCCGTCCGGACACAGGACAGCGAGGAGAGGGGACGCCATGACCGACGACGACCTGGACCGACGGCTGCGCGCCGCCGACCCCCTCCCCGACCTGCCCGCCCTCCGGCCCGACCGGCTGGACCAGCTCCTGGAGGACACCGTGACCAGCACCGCCCCGCAGACCCACCGCCGTCCCCGCGCCCTGCTGCTCGCCGGCGCCGCCGCGGCCGTCGTCGCCGTCGGCGGGGGAGCGCTCTGGCTGACCACCGGCGACGGTGACCCGACCGTGCTCACCGCCCAACCCGTCGGCGGCCCGGCGGCCAGCTGCGCCGCGATCACCCCGGAGACGCTGGCCGGGAGCGACGTCGCCTTCGCCGCCCGGGTCACCGGGGTCGAGGGCGGCACGGTGACGCTGGAGACCACCGAGCGCTTCGCCGGCGACGTCGCCGACACCGTCGAGGTGGTGCAGGGCGACGCCGGCGACGTCGTGGACGGCGCCCCGCTGGAGCTGCAGCCGGGCACGACCTACCTGCTCACCGCCGACGGCGGCACGATCGGCTCCTGCAGCGGCAGCGGGGCCGACAGCCCGGAGCTGCGCGCGCTGTTCGAGGCCGCCTTCGGCTGAGTCCCAGCGCCCGGTTGCCGACCCTCCTTCCGGGGCAGGGGGGACGGCGACGACGGAGGTGGTGCCGGTGCCCACGTGGCTGGAGGCCGGGCTGTGGGGCCTGCTGGGCGGGGGCGCCCTGGTCCTGGGTGCGCTGGTGGCCTGGTTCGCCCGGGTGCCGCAGGTGGTCGTCGCCTCGGTGATGGCGTTCGGCTCCGGGGTGCTGATCTCCGCGGTCGCCTTCGACCTGATGGCCGAGGCGGCCGAGACCGGCGGGCTGCTGCCCACCGCGCTGGGGTTCCTCGGCGGGGCGGTGGTCTACCTGGCGGCCAACGCCGCCCTGGCTGCGCGCGGCGCCCGGCACCGCAAGCGGTCGGGGGGCCAGCAGCCGTCGGAGGGCGAGCAGCAGGGCAGCGGTGCGGCCATCGCGGTGGGCGCTCTGCTCGACGGCGTCCCGGAGTCGGTGGTGCTGGGCGTCGGCCTGCTGGGCGGCGGCGCGGTGAGCCTGCCGGTGCTGGCCGCGGTGTTCATCTCCAACGTCCCCGAGGGCCTGTCCAGCGCGGCCGGGATGAAGCGCAGCGGCCGCTCGGCCCGCTACGTCTTCGGCGTCTGGATCGGGATCGCCGTGCTCTCCGGGATCTCGGCCCTGGTCGGCTACGTCGCGCTGGGCAGCGCCCCGCCGGAGGCGATCGCGGTCATCACCGCGGTGGCGGCCGGCGCGATCCTGACGATGATCGCGGACACGATGATCCCGGAGGCCTTCGCCGAGACCCGGACCTGGACCGGGCTGATCACCGCGCTCGGGTTCCTGGTCGCCTTCGCGATCGAGGTGGCCTGAGGCCACGGCAGACGCACCCCGCCGCACGGGGGGACGGCGAGGTGCGTCTGGTCCGGGGGAGGGTCAGCGCTGCGGGCCGATGCCCTGCGCGTTCAGGCCCTCGATGATCCGGCTGGTCTCCTCGAAGCCGATCACCAGGATCGCGTCGGGGTTGAACTCGACCATCTGGGAGACCTCGCTGTCGAAGTTCGCCGCCGTGGGGTCGTAGACCAGCGAGCGGATCGAGTCCTCGTCCAGCCCGTCGGAGATCAGGTCCGCGGCGGTGTTGTCGGCCAGGCCGGTGCCGTAGGGGTCGTTGAGAGCGAGGATGCCGACGGTGTTGTTGCCGTCCCCGCCGATCAGGTCGGCCAACGCGCGGGCCTGCAGCGTGTCCGGCGGCACCGTGCGGAAGAACAGCCCGTTGTCCGCGTAGTCGGTGAGGCGGTCCGAGGTGCTGGCCGGGCTGATCATCGCGACACCGGCCTGGGTGACCGCGTCGATGACGGTCAGCGTGACGCCGGAGGACGACGCCCCGACGATCACGTTCGCCCCCTGCTGGAGCAGCCGGTCGGCGGTCTGGGTGGCGGTGTCGGTGCTGGCGTCCCCCGAGTCGCCGGTGTTCAGCTGGACCGGGTTGCCCAGCACCCCGCCGGCGGCGTTCACGTCGGTGACGGCCAGGGTGAGCGCGGCGATCTGCTGCGGCCCCTGGTAGGCCAGGCTGCCGGTCTGCGGGGTGAGGCTGCCGATGACCAGCGGCGCCCCGGTGGTGCCGGGCGCGGCCGGGGCCGGGCCCTCGTCGGTGGCGGCGTCGTCGATGTCGCCGGCCTGGACGAACTCCCGGGCGTCCTCGTCGATCGTCCCGTCCTCGGTGAAGCTCTCGATCGCGAAGCTGGCCACCGAGGGCTCACCGGGGTCGGTGAAGGCCAGCGGGCCGTTGACGCCGTCGTAGTCCGGGTTGCCGCCGCCGGCGACCACCTCGCTGCACTCGGCGAACGTCGTGCAGGCCTCGCCGCCGAAGGTCACCCCGTTGACGTAGGGACCCCAGACGGTGGCCTCGTTGCTGCCGGCCAGCTGGGCGGCCAGCGAGGCGATCACGACCGCGTCGTAGGTCTCGGCGGCGGTGTTGAAGTTGGTCAGCGAGGGGTCGACGCCGAGCAGCCGCTCCCGGAACTCCGGGCCGATGTCGGTGAGGAGCACGGTGCCGCGCATGCCGGCCAGCGCGCCGGGGGAGTCCGCGAAGTCCTCGCCCAGCCCGTTGTTCATGTTGCCGTCGGCGCCGTAGACGTTGACCTGCTTGGTGCCGTCGTCCGCGGTCGAGGCACCGGCGCTGTCGGTGTCCGAGGACCCGCTGCCGCACGCCGAGGCGGCCAGCAGGACGACGGCGCCGAGGACGAGCGTCCGTCCGAGGGTGGGGTGTGTCCGCATCGCGGTCTCCTGGTGGAGGGTGGGGCCGGCCGCGAGCTGTCGCGCCGGTGGTGCGGGTCGAGGCACCGTCGCCTCGGGATCGGGGAGTGCTCAGCGCATCGCGGCGCCGCCGGCGATGACGACCGTCTCTCCGGTGACGTAGCCCGGCTCCACCAGGCGCTGCACCCAGACGGCGATCTCGTCGGGCTGGGCGACCCGGCCCAGCGGGATGCCCGCGGCCGCGGCCGCCATCCGGCCGGTGGCCGCGTTGCCCGGGGTGTCGACCCACCCCGGCGCCACCGCGTTGACGACGATCTGGTCGGGTGCCAGCTCGATGGCCAGGGACTTGGTGATCGACAGGACGGCGGCCTTGGAGGCGCTGTAGAGCAGTTGCCCGGGGGAGACGGCGAACGCGTCGACCGAGGCGAAGTTGACCACCGCGCCGCCTCCCGCGGCCCGCAGGTGCGGGACGGCCGCGGCGGTTACGTTCAGGGTGCCGAGCACGTTGACGTCGAAGACCCGCCGGTAGAGGTCGTCGGTGTAGTCGTCGAGCCGGGTGGGCGGGTAGATCCCGGCGGCGTTGACCACGGCGGTGAGGCGGTGGCCGTCCAGCGCCCCGTCGACCGCCGCCGTGACCAGCGCGCGGTCCACCACGTCGGCGACCACCGGCACGACGGCCGGCCCGGTCGCCTGCACCGCAGCGCGGTCCAGCGCCAGCACCCGCCAGCCGGCCCCGGCCAGCCGCTCCACGACGGTGGCGCCCATCCCGCTGGCGGCGCCGGTCACCAGCACGGTGTCGGTCATCGGAGGGCCTCCTGCAGGGGTGCGGTGCGGTCGGTGGTCGGGAGGGCATCCAGCACCCGGTGGGCACGGGCGGTCGCCGCGGTCCACAGCGGTCGCAGCACGTCGACCCGGTCGTCGGGGGCCCCGGCGGCCAGCAGCTCGGTGTGCAGCGGGCGGGCCGTCCGGCCCTCGAGCCCGAGCAGCCGGGCGACGAGGGCCGCCTGTGCGCTGAAGACCGGGAACTGCGCGCCGCGCGGGCTCGCCAGCCCGACCGTGTAGAGCCGGGAGGTCCCGACCGGCACGACCATGCCGCCGACCCGCAGCGGCACCCCGCCGGACCAGGTGAGCTGCTCCGGGGCCAGGAACGGCAGGCTGACCCGGAAGCCGGTCGCCCACAGCACGGTGTCGAACTCCGCCGAGGTGTCGTCGGCGAAGAAGACCTCCCGGCCGGAGACGTCCACGACGCCGGGCCGGGCGGTGATCCGGCCGTGCTGCAGCCAGTACAGCAACAGGTCGTTGACCACCGGCAGCTGCTGGTTCAGGTTCCGGGTGACCGGCTCCTGCAGGCCCGGGTAGTCCGACGGGCTGCCCACCGAGATCCGCACCAGGGCCCGCTGCACACGCTCGGCCGCCCAGCCGGGCAGCTTGGCCAGGAACGGGAGCTGGTTGCGGCCGCGGCCGAAGAAGGTCTTGGGCTGGAACACCTGGCCGTGCCGCATCGCGATCGAGACGTCCAGCCGGGCGTTGGCGGCGTCCACGGCCAGGTCGCAGCCGCTGTTGCCGGCCCCGACGACCAGCACGCGGGTGCCCTCGACGTCGGCGACCGACCGGTACTGCGAGGAGTGCAGCGACCGGCCGGTGAAGTCCGCGGCCATCGCGGGCAGCCTGGCGTCCCAGTGGTGGCCGTTGGCGACGACGACGGCGTCGAAGTGCTCGGTCCCCGACCCCGTGGTGACGTCCCAGCCGGAGACGCCGTCGTCCGGGCTGGTGACGGCGGTGACCTCGGTGCCGAACCGGACGTGTGCGAGCAGGTCGTGCTCGGCGGCGAAGGCGTCCAGGTAGTCGATCACCTGCTCACGGCTGGGGAAGAGCGGGTAGTGCGCGGGCATCGGGACGCCGTCGAAGCAGGAGACGTCCCGCGGGGTGATCAGGTGCAGCGCCTCGTAGTCGGTGTGCCAGTGCCCACCAGCCCGGTCGCTGCGGTCGTGGGCCACCACGTCGTGCCCGGCGTCGCGGAGGACGCGGACGGCCTCCAGGCCGGCGGCCCCGGCGCCGATCACGCAGATGCGCTGCGCGGTGGTGCTGCTGGGCATCGGGTCCTCCCCGCCGGCCACGGTGGTCGGTCGGGAGCAGTCTCCCGGGGGCCGGGCCGCGGTGTGAAGATCCACTTCCCGACGCCAGCTCAAGGCTCAGCCTCTGGCCGGACCGCCGTCCGCTGCCTGCTGCAGCGCCTGGGTGTGGGTGTGCGCCAGGTCCATGAACACCCTGGTGGCGGGGCTGAGCACGCCCCCGGTGCGGGTGATGAAGGCGAACCGCTCGACCACGGGTGGGTCCAGCGGCACCCAGTGCAACCGGCCGGGGTACCCGGGCCAGCGGGTGACCAGGTAGGACACCAGCGAGTCGCCGAGACCGTGCGAGGCCAGCTCCACGGCGGCGGTCTGGAACTCGACCTCGATCTGCGGCCGGAGCGTCACCCTGGCCTCCCGCGCCCGGTCGGTGAGCACCCGGCGCAGCGGGTCCTCGGCACCCCAGCGGGCCTCGGACAGGATGAGCGGGGCGTCCGCGAGCTGCTCGATGGTGACCGGCCCCCGGGTCCGGTCGCCGTCGGTGCTCACGTAGACGACCGAGTCGACGAGCACCGGGGGACCGACGTCCAGACCGCGGTCGTCGACCGGCAGCTGGACCAACCCGGCCTCGAGTTCGCCCGCGCGCACCTGTGCGGCCACCTCGGAGCTGTTCAGCCCCACGACCCGGGTGACGACACCGGGGTACCGCGACCGGAAGTCGCTGATCAGTGCACTGAGCAGGTAGAGGTGCGCGCTGGAGAAGGTGCCGAAGCTGACCGTGCCGCCTGACATCTCGCGGACGTGCCGGGCGCTCTCGGTGAGCGCGGTGGCGTCGGCCAGCGTGCGCCGGGCCGCGGGCAGCAGGGCCCGGCCGGCCTCGGTGAGCTGCAGCCGTCGGTTGGTGCGGACGAACAAGGTCACGCCGAGGGTGTGCTCGAGCCGCCGGACCTGCTCGGACAGGCTGGGCTGGGCGACGTGCGTGGCCTCGGCAGCGGCCACGAAGGAACCGTGCTCGACCGCGGCGACGAAGTAGGCGAGCTGCTGGAGGGTCGGCAGCTGGGCCACCCGCGCAGGCTACCGGCGCCGGTTCCACGTGGAACGACACCGGCCCACCCCGCGGACGGGGTGGGCCGGTGTCGTCGGTGAGCGGAGGTCAGCTGGACGCGCGCTGCGCCAGCTCGGGCTCGGCGTCGGCGGACGGGCCGTGGCCGTCGTCGAGCATCGTGGTCTCGTCGAAGGGCCGGTCGCCGGCCAGCACGGCCTTCATCTGCTCGCGGTCCAGCTCGTGGGTCCAGGTGGCCACCAGCATGCAGGCGATCGCGTTGCCGGAGAAGTTGGTGACCGCGCGGGCCTCGGACATGAAGCGGTCGATGCCGACGATGAGGCCGACGCCGTCCAGCAGCTCGGGGCGGTGGGACTGCAGGCCGCCGGCCAGCGTGGCCAGCCCGGCGCCGGAGACGCCCGCCGCACCCTTCGAGGCGATGATCATGAACACCAGCAGGCTGATCTGCTCGGGCAGGCTCAGCGGGTCGCCGAGCGCCTCGCCGATGAACAGCGACGCCATCGTCAGGTAGATCGCGGTGCCGTCGAGGTTGAACGAGTACCCGGTCGGGACGACGATGCCGGCGACGGGCTTGCTCACGCCGACGTGCTCCATCTTGGCGATCAGCCGGGGCAGCGCGGTCTCCGAGGACGAGGAGGAGACGATCAGCAGGTACTCCCGCGCCAGGTACTTGAGGAACGTGAAGACGTTGATCCCCACGACCATCCGCAGGATGGTGCCGAGGAAGACGAAGACGAAGACCGCGCAGGTCAGGTAGAAGCCCAGCATCAGGATGCCCAGGCTCTTGAGGGCGTCGACGCCGGTGGCGCCGACGACCGCGGCGATGGCGCCGAAGGCACCGATCGGGGCGACCCACATGATCATCGCCAGGATGCGGAAGACCAGCTTCTGCAGGTGGCCGATCCCGGTGAGGATCGGGGCGCCGGCCCGGCCCATGGCCTGCAGCGCGAAGCCCACCAGCAGCGCGATCAGCAGCGCCTGCAGCACCGACCCGCTGGTCAGCGAGGAGAGCAGGGTGGTCGGGATCAGCGACAGGATGAACCCGGTCGTGCCCTCCGGGGCCTCCTCGGCCGACTCGGCGAGCAGGTCGGCACCGGCGCCGCGCACCTCGTCGGTCAGCTGCAGCCCGTCACCCGGGTGCAGGATGTTGCCCACGACCAGGCCGATGGCCAGCGCCACCGTCGACATCGCGATGAAGTAGCCCAGCGCCAGGCCGCCGATCCGGCCGACCTGCGCCGCCTGCCGGATGGCCCCGATGCCCAGCACGATCGTGCAGAAGATGACCGGCGCGATGATCATCTTGATCAGGCCGACGAACGCGGTGCCCAGCCACTTGAGGCTGACGCCGAACTCGGGGAAGACCAGCCCGACGACGATGCCGGCGACGACCGCGGCGATCACCGCGATGTAGAGCCAGTGCGTCTTGTCCCGCTTCTGGCGGGGTGCGCCGTCGAGGGGTGTCTGCTGTGCCATGGACTGCTCCTGTGGAGTCGGTGGCGGGCGATCGGTGGACCGGTCCGTCGGTGGGGCTGGGGTCGCCTCTCACCGGCGACGGTCACAGACTCCCCGATTCCGTGACCCGGGTCACCCTTGCGTTCATTGCGTGCACGGTGCCCGCACCGCGTGGACCGCGTGACGCGGCACACTCACCCCGTGCGCAGCCCCGTCCTCCCCACCCGGCGACCGCCCGGCGGCACCGCCCGGGGCCGCCGGCGGGAGGGCGGCAGCCTGGCCCGCCAGCTGCTGGCCCTGCAGGCGCTGGTCCTGCTGGTCGTGGTGGCGGCGCTGGGCTGGGTGGCCGTCGACCGGGCCCGGGCCGCCGTCGAGGACCGCGCCGGCAACCAGTCCCGGAGCATCGCCGAGACGATCGCGGACTCACCGCTGGTCCGGGAGGCGGTCGTCGGCACCGACCCGACGGCGGTGCTGCAGCCCTACGTCGAGCAGGTGCGGGCCGACACCGACACCTCCTTCATCACCGTGATGGCCCTGGACCGCACCCGGTTCACCCACCCCGACCCCGACCAGATCGGCCAGCCGTTCGTCGGCACCATCGCCCCCGCCCTCGCGGGTCGGGCCTTCACCGAGACCTACACCGGCACGCTGGGCCCCTCGGTCCGCACGGTCGCCCCGATCTTCGCCACCGGGAGCAGCACCCAGGTCGTCGCCCTGGTCAGCGTGGGCATCACGGTGGCGGCCATCGGGGACGACGTCGCCGCCGCCCTGCCCGGGGTCCTCGGCGTCGCGGCCGCGGTGCTGGGGGTCGGGGCGCTGGGCAGCTGGCTGATCAGCCGTCGGCTGCGCCGGCAGACCCACGGCCTGGGCGCGGCCCCGCTGGCCCGGATGCTCGAGTACTACGACGCGGTGCTGCACGCCGTCCGGGAGGGCCTGCTCCTGCTGGACGGCGACCGGACCGTCCAGCTGGTCAACGACGAGGCCCGCCGGCTGCTGGACCTGCACGGCGACGTCACCGGCAAGCGGGTCGACGAGCTGGGGCTCTCGCCCGAGCTGGTCGCCACCCTGTCCCAGCAGCGGCTGGCCGTCGACGAGGTGCACGTGACCGGCTCCCGGGTGCTGGTGGTCAACCAGGCACCCGCGACGCCGGCCGGGGGATCGGTCGGCGCCGTCGTCACGCTGCGGGACCACACCGACCTGCAGGCGCTGACCGGCGAGCTGGACAGCGTGCGGGCCTTCGCCGAGTCGCTGCGCGCCCAGGCGCACGAGGCGGCCAACCGGCTGCACACCACCGTCTCCCTCGTCGAGCTGGGCCGCAGCGCCGACGCCGTCGAGTTCGCCACCGCCGAGCTCGCGCTGGCCCAGCAGCTCACCGACCGGGTGGTCGGCGCCGTCGAGGAACCCGTGCTGGCGGCGCTGCTGCTGGGCAAGGCGGCCACCGCCCACGAGCGCGGGGTCACCCTGGAGGTCGACCCGTCCTCGTCGGTGGGCAGCACCGGGATCCCGGGCGGGGACCTGGTGACCATCGTGGGCAACCTGCTGGACAACGCCATCGACGCCGCGCTGGCCGGGGACCCGCCGCGCGAGGTGCAGCTGGCGCTGTGGGAGGCCGACGGGCGGCTGGAGCTGCGGGTCGAGGACACCGGCCCCGGCGTCCCGGACCCCGACGCGGTGTTCCGGCGCGGCTGGAGCACCAAGGCCGACGGACCGCGCGGGAACGGCCGCGGGCTGGGCCTGGCGCTGGTCGCGCAGGCGGTCAAGCGCAACGGCGGCACCGTGTCGGTGCGCCCGGGCCCGGGCGCGGAGTTCCGGGTCTCCCTGCCGCTGCGCAGCCCGGCCGGGGCGACCCGGTGAACGACCTGCGGGTGCTCGTCGTCGAGGACGAACCGGTCGCCGCGCAGGCGCACCGGGCCTACGTCGACCGGACGCCGGGGTTCACCGCCGTCGCCGTCGCCGGCACCGGCGCCGCGGCCTGGGACGCGCTGGGCCGGCTGCCGGTGGACCTGGTGATGCTGGACATGAACCTGCCCGACACCCACGGCGTCGAGCTGGTCCGCCGGTTGCGGGCCGCCGGCCGGGACGTCGACGTCCTCGCGGTCACCTCGGCCCGGGAGCTGTCCACGGTGCGCGCGGCCGTGGCCCAGGGCGTCGTGGGCTACCTGCTCAAGCCCTTCACCTACGCCGCGCTGCGCGACCGGCTGGCCGCCTACGCCGACTACCGGGCCCAGCTGCGCGCCGAGGGCGACATCGCCGGACAGGACGCCGTCGACCGGGTGCTGGAGGCCGCCCGCCCGAGCCGGCCGGCCCCGCTGCCCAAGGGCATGGGTCGGGAGACCCTGGACGCGGTGGTCGCCGCCGTCCGGGCCGGGGACGGGCTGTCCGCCGCCGAGACCGCCGCCCTGATCGGCGCCTCGCGGATCACCGCCCGGCGCTACCTCGAGCACCTGGCCGAGTCCGGCCTGGTCGCCCGCACCCCCCGCTACGGCGGCACCGGCCGCCCGGAGCTGGAGTACCGCTGGCGGTCGGAGGGCTGACGTACGCCGCCGGGCGTACGTCGCCGGCGGGGGCTGCACCCGGGGGGTGATGCGCCCGGGTACCCCCGTGCGGTGAGGTGGAGGGGTGAGCGAGCTGCTGTCCGAGGACCGACCGACCACCCTGGCCGAGGCCGCCCGGCTGATCCGCGGCCCCGGCAGCGAGCTGCGCCGGTTCCTCTCGGTCTACTACTTCGGCCTGCAGGAGATGCTGACCAAGGTCGAGATCCTCCGCGAGGAGCTGCGGCTGGAGGACGACGACTGCCCCATCGAGCACGTCGGGTCCCGGCTGAAGTCCTTCGAGAGCCTGACCGCCAAGGTCGCCCGCAAGGGCCTGCCGCTGGAGCTGGACGCCGTCCGGGAGTCCGTGCTCGACGTCGCCGGCATCCGGGTGGTCTGCAGCTTCGTCTCCGACGTCTACCTCGTCGCCGACATGCTCACCCGGCAGCCCGACGTGGAGGTGCTGGAGACCAAGGACTACATCGCCGTCCCCAAGGCCAACGGCTACAAGAGCCTGCACCTGATCGTGCGGACGCCGGTGCACCTGTCGACCGGCCCGGTGTGGGTGCCGGTCGAGCTGCAGCTGCGCACCGTGGCGATGGACTCCTGGGCCAGCCTGGAGCACAAGGTGTTCTACAAGTGGGATCGCGACGTGCCGGCCGAGCTCCGCGCGGAGCTGCTGGAGGCCGCGCACATCGCCGACCGCCTGGACGCCACGATGCAGCGCCTGCACCGCGAGGTCCGGGCCACCGCCCCCTGATCAGCGGGGGAGCAGCACGTCGCCCTCGGCCGGGGCCGGCTCCTCGTCCCGGGACATCCGGTGCGGCCACCAGACCTTCTTGCCGGTCAGGTAGACCAGGGCGGGCACCAGCAGCGACCGGACGACGAAGGTGTCCAGCAGCACGCCGAAGGCCACCAGGAACGCGATCTGCAGCAGGAAGAGGATCGGCAGCACGCCCAGCGCGGCGAAGGTCGCGGCCAGCACGATGCCGGCGCTGGTGATCACCCCGCCGGTCACGGCCAGGCCGTGCAGCACGCCGGGCCGGGTGCCCTGCAGCAGCGACTCCTCGCGCACCCGGGTCATCAGGAAGATCGAGTAGTCGATCCCCAGCGCGACCAGGAAGACGAACGCGTAGAGCGGCACCGTCGGGTCCCCGCCGGGCAGGTCCAGCACGTGGTCGAAGACCAGCGCGGCGGCGCCCAGGGTGGCCGCGAAGCTCAGCACGTTGGCCAGCACCAGGAGCAGCGGGGCAAGCAGCGACCGCAGCAGCACGGCCAGGACGACGAAGACCACCAGCAGGATCACCGGGATGATCCGGTCCCGGTCGGCCGTCGAGTACTCCCGGACGTCGAGGGCCTGCGCCGTCGTCCCGCCGACCAGCACGTCGCCGTCGACGGCGTCCAGGTCGGTGCGCAGCGCGGCGACGGCGTCCTCGGCGGCGGGGGAGTCCGCGGCGTCGTCCAGGGTGACCTGCAGCTGCACCCGGCCGTCGGAGACCCGCGGCTGCCCGCCGTCGTCGAGCGTCGGGACGACCGAGGAGACGCCGTCGGCGGCCTCGACCGCGCTGGTGACGGCGGCCAGCTCGGACTCCGGGGCGACCACCAGCGTCGGGGACCCCGAGCCCGCCGGGAAGTGCCGGGCCAGGGCCTCGCCGCCCACCACGGACTCGACCCGGTCCAGGAACGTGTCGGTCTGGGAGACCCCGCCGGTGTCCAGGGTCGGTGCGAAGGCGGCCAGCACGACCAGGACCAGCGTGCTGAGCACGCCGACCGCGACCGGACGACGGCCGACCAGGCGGGCCACCCGGGCCCAGACGCCGGTGACCTCGGGGCCGCGCGAGCCCACCCGCGGGATGCCCGGCCAGAAGACCCAGCGGCCGTGCTCGCCGGGCGAGGTGCGGCCGGGCAGGACCAGCAGGGCCGGCAGGAAGGTCAGCGCGGCCAGCACCGCGGACACGATGCCGACGGCGGTGACCGGGCCCAGCCCGCGGGTCGGGCCGATGTCGGCCAGCAGCAGGCAGAGCAGGCCGAGGACGACGGTGGCCGCGCTGGCCGCGACCGGCTCCAGGGTCTGCCGCCAGGCCCGGCGCATCGCGTCGTAGCGGTCGTCGTGCCGGCGCAGCTCCTCCCGGTAGCGGGCGACCAGCAGCAGCGAGTAGTCCGTCGCCGCGCCCACGACCAGGATCGACAGGATGCCCTGGCCCTGGCCGTCGAGGGTGACGACGTCGGCGTCGGCCAGCAGGTACACGACCAGGCTGGCGGTGGTCAGCGCGAAGCCCGCCGTCAGCAGCACGAAGAACGGCAGCACGGGGGAGCGGTAGACCACCAGCAGGATCAGCAGCACGGCCACGCCGGCGACCAGCAGCAGCGTGCCGTCGATGCCGCCGAAGGCGCTGACCAGGTCGGCGGTGGTGGCGGCCGGACCGGCCGTGTAGACCTGCACGCCGTCGCCGGACAGTCCCGCCGCGGCCTCCCGGATCTGCTCCACGGCCACGGTCACCGGGCTCTCGCCGTCGGGCAGCGAGGCCGACAGCTGGCCGGCGTCGAAGGACACCAGCGCCAGGGCGGCCAGACCGTCGTCGCTGGGCACGACCGGGATCGGGCCGGGCACCAGGAAGTCCCCGACCCGCTGGGCGGTCCCCCCGGTCACCGGCACCTCGACCTCGGGCACGGACGCGGCGAAGGCGCCGAAGTCGGCCAGCTGGGCCTGGGTGAGCGGGGTGCCGGACTCCAGCAGCAGGTAGGCCGGGAAGGCGTCGGAGTCGCTGAACCCGCCCGACAGCTCGGCCACCCGCTGGGACTCGGCGTCCGCCGGGAGGAACTCGCTCTGGGTGTTGGACTGGACCTCCGACAGCTTGCCGCTGTACGGCCCGGCGACCGACGACAGCGCCAGCCAGGCGAGCAGCAGCACCGCCGGCAGCAGCCAGCGGAGCCGGCGACGGGACGGCGTGAGGGTGGTCGAGCTGGCCACGGAGGGACTCCAGGGAGACGCGGGCGGGGCGGGGGAGCAGGATGGTCAGCCTGCTGAGGATGCACGCTAGACGATGCTCAGCAGGCTGACCATTCGACGGGGGAGGGACTTCGCGTGTCGTCGCCACCGGACCCGTCGAGCTGGGCCACCGGGCGGCTGCTGTCCACCGCGGCCCGGCTGGTCGAGCACGAGTGGGACGCCCACCTGGACCGGTGGGGGCTCAACCACTCGGGCTTCGCCGTCCTCCGGATGGTGTCGGGCGGCCCGCGGTCCCAACGCGAGCTGGCCCAGGCCATGCAGGTGGAGGACCAGACCATGAGCCGGGTGCTCGACCGGCTGGAGCGGCACGGGCACGTGACCCGCGAGCGCTCGACCACCGACCGGCGCCGGGTCGAGGTCACCCTCAGCGACACCGGCCGGGTGGCCGTGGCCGAGGCGGGGTCCGACGACGCCGCCGAGCGCCTCTTCGCCGGGGCGGTCGAGGACCTGCCTGCGCTGCGTGCCCAGCTGGCCCGGGTGGTGGACGTGCTGTCGGCCCGGCGCTGGTCGGCCGGCTGAGCCCCGGCTGCGATGCTGCCGGGGTGGACGCCGAGCTGAGCACCCTGCCCGCCCACCGCCAGGAGCTGTTCCGGGCCCGGGTGCAGCGCTGGCTGCCCGACCTGCTCGACGGACTGGCCCCGCTGTACCCCGACCCGCAGGCCGTCGCCGACCGGCTGCTGACCGCCGCGGCGCGCGCCTTCGCCGCCCGCGACGACGAGCTGCACGCCCTGGACCTGCGCCGGAGCCTGGCCCCGGACTGGTTCCAGCGTCCCGACGTGGTCGGCTACGCCGCCTACGCCGAGCGGTTCGCCGGGGGCGACCTGGCCGCCGTGGCGCAGCGTGCGGGGTACCTGCAGGACCTGGGCGTGAGCTACCTGCACCTGATGCCGGTGCTGACCCCCGGCCCACCGCCCAACGACGGCGGCTACGCCGTCGCCGACTACAGCTCGATCCGCCCGGACCTGGGCACCATGGCCGACCTGACCGCCCTCACCCGCGAGCTGCGCGGCCGCGGCATCAGCCTGTGCCTGGACCTGGTCCTCAACCACGTGGCCCGCGAGCACACCTGGGCCCGGGAGGCCCGCGCCGGCGACCCGGTGAAGCGCGCGTACTTCCACGTCTACCCCGACCGGACGGGGCCCGACGCCTGGGAGGCCACCCTGCCCGAGGTCTTCCCTGACCTCGCACCGGGCAACTTCACCTGGGACGACGACCTCGACGGCTGGGTCTGGACGACGTTCAACGACTACCAGTGGGACGTCGACTGGGCCAACCCCGACGTGTTCTGCGAGTACGCCGACGTGGTGCTGGACCTGGCCAACCACGGCGTCGAGGTGCTGCGGCTGGACGCCATCGCGTTCACCTGGAAGCGCCTGGGCACGAACTGCCAGAACCAGCCCGAGGTGCACGCCCTCACCCAGGCCCTGCGCACGGTGGCCCGGATCGCCTGCCCGGCGCTGCTGTTCAAGGCCGAGGCGATCGTCGGGCCGCGGGACCTCGTCGGGTACCTGGGCACCGGTGAGCACTGGGGCAAGGTCAGCGACCTGGCCTACCACAACGGCCTCATGGTGCAGGTCTGGTCGATGCTGGCCGCGCGGGACGCCGTCCTCGCCTCCCGGGCGCTGCAGACCCTGCCCGTCCCGCCGGCCTCGACGGCCTGGATCACCTACGTGCGCTGCCACGACGACATCGGCTGGGCCATCGACGACGGCGACGCCGCGGCCGTGGGCATCTCCGGGTACGAGCACCGCCGGTTCCTCACCGACTGGTACGCCGGCACCTTCCCCGGTTCGTGGGCCCGCGGCCTGGTGTTCGGGGAGAACGCGGCGACCGGTGACCGGCGGATCTCGGGCACCGCGGCCTCCCTGGCCGGCCTCGGCGCCTGGGACCCGCAGGCCGCCGCCCGGGTGCTGCTCGCGCACGCCGTGGTGTTCGGGTTCGGCGGCATCCCGGTGCTGTGGTCCGGCGACGAGCTGGGGCTGCTCGACGACCCGCACTGGGCCGAGGAGCCCGGCCACGAGGGCGACAACCGGTGGGCGCACCGCCCCCGGCTGACCTGGGACCGGGACGGCCGCCCGGTGCCGGGCTCCCCGGCGATCGCGGCGGGCATCGCGGCTCTGGCCCGGGCCCGGGTGACCCTGCCGCAGCTGCACGCCTCGGTGGCCGCCCGGGTGCTCGACCCGCGCGACCCCGCCGTCCTGCTGGTCGCCCGGCCGCACCCGCTGGGCACCGTGCTGGGCGCCTACAACGTCGCGCCCGGGCCCCGGCACGTGCCGCTGGACGTGCTGCGGGAGGTGGGCCTGGACCCGGCGGCCGTGGTCGACCACCTCACCGGGGCGGCGCCGCGGATCGCCGAGGACGCCGTCCAGCTGGCCCCGTACCAGGCGGTCTGGCTGCGCTGACCCGGGTCAGGGGACGGGGGACAGCACGGCCCCGGTGGTGAGGTCCTTGACGTAGAGGTCCCGCAGGCGGTTGGCGTCGGCGGTGACGAGTGCCTGGGACGTCGCCAGCACCACCAGGTCGCCGCGCACCGCCAGCACCCGGCCGTACTCGGCCGGCGCCACCGACCCGGTCGGGCCGGTGACCGGCCGGCCGTCGCCGTCGGCGGTGACCAGGGTCAGCGTGCCGGTGTCCAGGTCCCGGCGGACGACGTCGGTGTGCCCGTTGGTGTCGCCGGCGACCACCGCGGCGACGGTGGAGAAGAAGCCGTACCGGCCGGTGGGGTCCAGGGCGACCTGGTGCTCCCAGGCCGAGGTCTGGCCGGTGCCCAGCGGCGCCACGGCGCCGGTCACGGTGTCCTTGCGGTAGGCCAACCCGGTCGACCAGCTGGACGTCGGTGCGCTCGGCTTGGCCGCGGTCACGAAAGCCACGTACCGGCCGTCGTCGGACAGGTCGACGTCCCCGAGGTCCCGGAAGACCCCGACCGTCGTCGTGCCCATCGTGCTCACCACCGTGGCGTCGCCGGCCCCGGCGCCGGACAGCGTCCGCCGGTAGAGCACGACCGGGCCGTTGGGGCCGGACGCCGGGAACAGCGCGAACCGGCCGTCCGGCGTCAGGGCCAGCGCCGGCCCGGTGGCCGCCCGCGGCAGGTCGGCGCCGGTGCCGGTCGCCGAGACCCGGGTGACCGCGCCGGTGGACAGCCGCTTGGCGTAGACGTCGACGACCCCGTTGGTGTCGACCGGACCCAGGTCGTCGCGGGCGGAGTAGAAGAGCACCAGGTCGCCGTCGCCGCTGATCACGACGGTCGGGCTGGTGGCGTAGACCGACGACCCGCCCTGCAGCTCGGTGCCGGGCACCGAGGCGCTGACCCGGCCGGTGGTCGGCGCGCTGACCAGGGCCCACGTGCCGGTGGCGGTGTCCAGGCGGTAGACGTCGGCCAGGGTGTTGGTGTCGGCGGCCACCAACCGGGCCGTGGTGGCCAGCGCGACGTACCGGCCGTCGTCGCTGATCGCCGGCGCCGCGAGGTTGGTGGCGTCGGCGGCCGAGGCCCCGGCGGCCATCGGCGCGAGCCGGCTCGCGGTGCCCGTCGTCCGGTCCAGCCGGTACAGCTCGTAGGCGGTGTTGGTGTCGGCGGCCTCGAGCCGGGCCCGGGTGCCGACCACCACGAAGCGGCCGTCGGAGCTGACCGCCAGACCGCCCGTCTCGCCGGAGCCCTGCGCGGGCACCGTGGCCCCGACCGGGACGACGGCGACCGCTGCGGACACGACCGAGGCGTTGCCGCTGGGGTCCACCGCGACCACGGTGATCGAGTAGGAGGTGCCGTTGGTCAGCCCGGTGAGGACGACGGGGGACGCGGTCGGCGAGGCGACGAGGACGCCGTCCCGGTACACCCGGTAGACCAGCGGATCGGGGTCGGCCGGCGCGGTCCAGGAGACGGTGGCCGACCCGCTGGCCGCGCGGGCGGTGACCGCGGTCGGGGCGGCCGGGGCCGTGCTGTCGTAGGGCGTGGCGGTGACCGCGGCCGACGCGGCGGAGACGTTGCCGTGCCCGTCCACGGCGACCACGGTGAACGTCGCCGCGGCACCCGGCGCCAGGCCGGTCACCGTGGCCGAGGTCCCGGTGGTCGTGGCCACCACGACGCCGTCGCGCAGCACCCGGTAGCCGACCACGTCGGCGTCGGCCGGCGCGGTCCAGGTCAGCCCGACCTGCCGCTCGCCCGCGGTCGCCGCCGGGCCCGCCGGGGCGCCCGGCGCGGTCGTGTCGGTCGGGGTGGCCGACGTCGAGGGACCGGTGGCCGACCGGTTGCCGTGGGTGTCCACCGCGACCAGGGCGTAGGAGTAGGCGCGGTCGGCGACCAGGGCGGTGTCGGTGAACGAGGTCCCGGTGACGGTGGCGATCTCGACGCCGTCCCGCAGCACCCGGTAGGTGGCCAGGTCGGGCTCGGTGTTGGCCGGCCAGGTCAGGTCGACCCGGCCGTCGCCCGGGGTGGCGGTGACCGCACCGGGGGTGGCCGGGGCCGTCAGGTCGGTCGGGGTCGCGGTGGTCGCCGCGGAGGCGGGGGACCGGTTGCCGTGGCCGTCGACGGCCACCACGCGGTAGGCGTAGGCGGTGTCGTTCGTCAGCCCGGGGTCGGTGTAGGACGTGCCGGTGACCGTTGCGACCTCGACGCCGTCCCGCAGCACGCGGTAGGAGGCCACGTCGGGGTCGGCGTTCGCGGGCCAGCTCAGCGCGACCTGGCCGTCGCCGGGCACGGCGGTCGGCGCGGCCGGGGCGGCCGGGGCGGTCAGGTCGGTCGGGGTGGCCGGCACCGCGGTCGAGGTGGCCGACCGGTTGCCGTGGGTGTCCACGGCCACCAGGGACCACGCGGAGGTCTGGTCGTTGGTCAACCCGGTCGCGGTGTACGACGTCCCGGTGACGGTGGCGACCTCGACGCCGTCCCGCAGCACCCGGTAGGTGGCCAGGTCGGGCTCGGTGTTCGCCGTCCAGGTCAGCACGACCTGGCCGTCCCCGCGGGCGACGGCCAGGCCGGTCGGCGGCGCCGGCGGCGTGAGGTCGGTGGGGGTGGCCGGCACGACGGCGGTGGCGACCGAGTCGTTGCCGTGGGTGTCCACGGCGGCCAGCCGGTAGGCGTAGGTGCGGTCGTTGGTCAGGCCGGTGTCGGCGTAGGAGGTGCCGGTGACCGTGGCCAGCAGCAGGCCGTCGCGGTACAGCCGGTAGGAGGCCAGGTCGGGCTCGCCGTTCGCCGTCCAGGCCAGGTCGACCCGGCCGTCGCCGCGGACCGCGGTGAACCCGGTCGGGGTGGCCGGGGCCGTCAGGTCGGTGGGCGTGCCGCTGACCGCGGCGGAGGCGGCGGAGCGGTTGCCGTGGGTGTCCACCGCGACCAGCCGGTAGGCGTACGCGGTGTCGTCGGTCAGCCCGGTGTCGACGTAGGAGGTGCCGGTGACCGTGGCGACCTCGACGCCGTCCCGCAGCACCCGGTAGGTGGCCAGGTCGGGCTCGG
>NZ_JBAPLV010000015.1:0-126463 GCF_037083865.1 Klenkia terrae
GCCCTACGCCCCGCGGCCCACCCCGTACGGGTCCGCCCCGGACGACGCGCCGCCGCCGGTGGCCGGCGCGGAGCAGCCGGTCGTCGACGTCGACGACTGGCCCGGGGGCGTGGGGCGCACCACCGCCGCGGTCGTGACGGTGGTGGCGCCGGGCGGGTCGCCGGCGGACCTGCTGGTCCGGTGGGTCGACCCGGGGCCGGGGCACCGCCCGGTGCTCGTGCTGTCCGACGTCCCCGGTGCCTCGTTCTGGTGGGGCGTGCCCGCGGCCGTGCTGGCAGCGGCCGGACTGGCGCTGGCCGCCCTGCGCCCGCCGGCCGCCCGGCTGGCCGGCGCCGTCGTGGTCGGGGAGCGCGCCGGGACCCGGTCATTGCTCAGCGAGCTGCCGGTCTCCCTGGTGGGCGTCCCGGCGCTGCTCACCGGCCGGGGCCCGCGGCAGCTGGATCAGTCCGAGGCCGACGCGGCCACCGCCGCGCTCCGGCTGCGGCCGGTGGCCGACCTGCTGGGCCGACTGCGCCGGGTGCCCACCGGGAGCTGACGGGCAGCGCCCCGGGCCGCTGGGTCAGGCCGCGGGGTCGGCCAGGTCGAGGTACCCGCAGCTGCGGGCGAGCAGGGCCGGCAGGTCGGCGACGACGTCGGCCAGCGCACCGGCGACCTCGTCGGCGGTCGGCACCGGGGCGGATTCGGCGTCGGCGTCGGGGTGGACGCGGTCCCACTCCCGCAGCACGGCGAGCTCGGCGGCGGCCACCAGGTCCGGCGAGGCGGCGGTGTCCTCCCACCGTCGCACGCTGGACCGGGGCAGCTCGAGCACCGGCCACCCGGGCAGGCCGAGCAGGCCGGTGGTGCCGTCACGGCCGGAGCCGAGCCCGAGCAGCAGCGGGCGGGCCCGCAGCCGCCCGGCGGCCGCGGCGAGGTCGGGTCCGCCCGTGGGCAGCTCGACCAGCAGCGAGCGCGCCAGCAACCCGGCCACGACATCGGCCGGGGAGGCCACCCCCAGGCCGGCTGCCCGCTCCACCAGCAGGTCCCGGCCGTGGTCGGTGTCCTCCACCGCGCCGTGCGCGAGGTCCCAGACCCGGGCCTCGTCGGCGTCCAGGCCCAGGCGCCGCCAGCCCAACCGCACCGAGCCGGGGACCGGTCGCGGCAGGGTCTCGGCACCCAGGCGGAAGCCCACCGGCAGCACCAGCGGGGCGGCGCTCACGCCGCACCCCCGACGGCCGGGTCGAGGTGGGCGGCCCGGGCGAGCAGCAGCGCCGGCAGGGAGGCCACCAGGTCGGCGAGCAGCAGGTCGGGATCGGTCGTGCGGGGCTCCGCGGCGCCGGCGTCCCGGTACCCGGCGGCGTGCCAGTCGACGTCGGCCCAGACGTCGGCGAACAGCGGTCCCCACGCGCACACGTCGCGCAGCACGCGGGCCAGCTGGACCCGGGGCAGCTCCGGCTCGCCGGGCAGGCCGAGCTGGTGCAGACCGGACTCCCCGGGCACCTCGCCGAGACCGGGCACCAGCGGGTGCATCGTGTGCGCCCGGGCCCACGCGCGGCGGCCGTCGGCGTCGTCCACCAGGTCCACGACGGCGCCCGCGGCGGCCAGCTCCGCCCAGCCGTCGGCGACGTCCGCCGGGTCCAGGCCCCACTGGCCGGCGAGGGCCGCGGCGTCGTCCCGTCCCTGCGGCCCCGGGCGGTCGCTGCGGCCGTGGCAGGCCGACCAGAGGTGGAGGGCGGCGCCGGACAGGCCGACCGTGCGGCCGGCGAGCTGCACGTACCCGTGCGCGGACCGCGGGTCGGGGTGGCCGGTGGGGGACAGGTCGAGCACGGTGAGCTGCCGGCCGAGCGGGAGCACCAGCGTCGCGGTCACGGGCGCGGCTCGGCGACGGCGTCGCGGGGGACGTCGAGGTACACCAGCTCGGCGGCCAGCAGCTCGGGCAGGCGGTCCAGCAGCCGGTCCAGCACGGCGTCCCCGGTCGGCGGCTGGGGACCACCGGTGTCGGCGACGGACGACGCCCCGGCCAGCCCGGCGGCCGCGGCCTCCAGGGTGGGGAACAGGTGGGCCCACGCCCAGATGTCGAAGGCCTCGGGGTCGGTGGTCGCCGACGGGCGCGACCAGGTGCCGAGCACCCGGCCGCCGTCCTCGGTGGCCAGCGTGCCCATCCCCAGCGGCTGCACCCGGTGGGCGCGGGCGAAGGCGATCCGGGCCTCGCGGGTGTCGTCCACCCGGGCGACCAGCCCGCGGGCGACGAGGGCGTCGACCACCGCGGGGTCGGTGCCGGGGTCGGGGTGCCCCAGGGCGTGCTCCCACGCCGTCCGCTCGGCCTCGCCGACCAGCTTCGGGGTCTCCCAGCCGATGCGGACGACGTGGTGCCGGGCGGACTCACCGGGTGCGGGGTGGAACGGGCCGAGGGCGTGGCCGACCCGCAGCAGCAGGGTCACGCCGCCACCCCCCAGGTGTCCAGGCACACCGTGCCGGTGCTGAGCAGCGGGTGCAGCGTCGAGAGCAGGCCGGTGAGCAGCTCGTCCGGGTCGACGAGCCCGGGGTCGGTGGCCCCGGCCCGGGCCGCGACCGCCCCGGAGGCGACGCAGGCCCGCCACAGGCTGGTCTCCATGTGCGCCCAGGTGACCAGGTCGTAGGTGGTGGAGCTGCCCACCGCCAGCACCTCCCCGGACCGGCCCAGGCGGTAGACCTGCGGCTGCACCCGGGTGTTGCCCAGGCCCAGCGCCAGCGGCAGCAGCCGGACCCGGTCGGCCAGGGCCCGGGCGGAGGCCTCGCCGGGGGTGGCCCGCACCAGCAGGCCGCGCTGCTCCAGGGTGTCCAGGTGCGTCCCGGCGTCGGCCAGGCCGGCCTGCTCCGCGGCCGCCAGCACCCGGTCGGCGCCCCACGGCTCGTCGCCGCCGTCGGGGTCGCCGTGCGCGAGCGCCCACAGCGAGAACTCCTCGAGGGGCAGCTCCTCGACCGAGGCGCCGAGGCGGACCTCGACGGCGCCCTGGTCGCCCAGTCCCAGGGAGTGGCCGACCGGCAGCAGCAGGTCGGCCGCGGACGACGGCGGCGGGGTGACACCGGGTGCGGACATCCCGGCGACCCTATCGCCGGCGGGCCGTCGTCGTCCCCGTGCGTGGCACCCTCGGGCCGTGTCCCGGCCGTTGCCCCCGCTCATGGAGTCGGCCAAGGCCGTCCAGGGCGCCGGGCCGCCCCGCGGGTTCGGGCCGCCGGTCGGCGCGGTGCTGGCCGGCGTCCGGCAGGTGCGTCCCCCGGCCGTGGTGCTCGGGGCGGCGGCGCTGCTGGCCGTGGCCCCGGTGGCGCTGCTCGCCCTCGCCGTGCTGCTCGCCGGCCAGCTGCTGGGCAGCGACCTGTGGGGCGTCGTCCGCGTCGTCGGGCTCGTGCCGGTCGTCGGGGTGCCCGTCCTGCTGGCTGCGCTGGCCTGGCGCGGCCTCAAGCGGGTCGTGCACACCGGCAGCTACGCCGACGGCTTCTTCCTGGCCCGGCTCGGCGTGGTCGGGCTGCTGGTCTACACCGCCGCGCTCGTGGCGATGCTGCTGGGTGACGACCGGCCGGCGCCGTGGACGGCGGTCCTGCCCTACGTCGTGGTGGCCTACCTCTGGCTGCCGTGGGTGCTGCTGCGGCTGCCCGCCGCCCGGGCGTGGCCGCAGCGGGTGGCCCTGCGGCACGGCACCGCGGTGGCCGACGAGCTCGAGGCCCAGCTGCTGTGCGCCGCGCGCCAGCACCCGGGCGGGCAGGTGCTCCGGTGCCCGACCACGCCCCCGCTGGTCCGGCACGTGCTGCAGCCGGTCGCCGACGCGAGCGGGGAGGGGTGGCAGCTGTCGTGGCGGTGCCCGACGTGCGGGCAGCCCGTGCCGACCCTGGCGCGCCTGGCCCCGGCGGGCGGGGGGACCGGCCTCGGCGGGGCCGACTGGCTGTTCCTGACCTGGGCCGCTGCCGACGCCACCGCCGCGGACCCGGCCGGCCTCGACGGTCCGGAGCTGGCGCGGCACGCGTTCGCGGCGGACGCCGGGGTGCTCGCCGCCGAGCGGCTGCTCGAGCTGGTCCCGGCCGGCCGCCCGCGGGTGCCGGTGCTGCGCCGGCACGGCCGGGCGATGAGCCCGCTGCCCGAGAGCTGGGACCGGTCGGCCATCGAGCAGGGCCTGCAGGTGGCCCGGGCGCGCCGCGATGCCGCCCGGCACGAGCTGGCGCGGCGGGGCGCCGGCTGACCCTCCCGCGACCCGGTCCCGCGCGCCGGGCTCAGCGGGTGGCGCGGATCTGGGTGCTGGTGTTGGACAGCGGCTCCCAGGCGCCGGGGTGCTTCTGCCCGGTGTCGACCACCCAGGAGGGGGTGCGCGACGCCGTCGTGGAGCCACGGCGGTCGGCGGGACGGGCGCTCAGCTTGACGATCAGCGCGAGCAGCCCGACGAGTGCCAGGAGCACACCACCGATGATCAGGAGCGTCGACATCATGGTGTCGACGCTAGGTGACCGACCGGTCCGTCGCCCCGACAGATGTCACCGAACATCACCGGACGGCTGCGGAGAGTGTGCCAATCCTGGTCCCACCCGTCCCAGCCGCCTCCTGCTCACCGGCCGGGGTCGCCGTCGAGCAGGTCGGCGAGCACCCGCGGCAGCACGTCGGCGGGCACCGCGTCCGGGTCGGGCAGGGCCTCCAGGGCCAGTCCGTTGGTCAGCGCGATCAGCACCAGGGTGAGGCCCTCGGCGTCCCACCCGGTGCGCACCGGGTGGTCGGCGAGGAACTGCTCGACCACCCCGGCCACCCGCGACCGCAGGTCCCGCCGGGAGGCGACGAAGGCGGCCCGGGCGTCGACGTCGCGCACGGCCCGCTGCCAGAACTCCAGGTAGAGCAGCTGCCAGCCGGGGTCGCGGCGGGACAGCTCACCGCCCACCGCGGCCAGCGCCCCGGCCAGGTCGGCGGTGCCGGCCAGCGCGTGCTCCACGGCGACGACCCGGGCGGTGACCTCAGCGTCCATCAGCGCGAGGAACAGGTCGTCCTTGCTGCCGAAGTTCGAGTAGACGGCGCCCTTGGTGAAGCCCGCGGCCGCGGCCACCTGGTCGGTGCTGGCGCCGGCGAAGCCGCGCTCGGCGAAGACGGTGCGTGCCGCCGCGAGCACCCGGGCACGCACCTCGTCGCGGCGCGGCCGGGTGCGCACCGTCACGTCGTCTGGTCTTGCGTCGTCCACGGCGGAGAGCATACTCGTGCGTATCGGATACGCACCGGTATCGAGGGAGAGACGATGAGCCAGCACGGACACCACGAGGCGCCCCGCCGCGAACTTCTGCCCGGGGTCACCCGGCGGGCCGCCGTCCTGGTGGTCGGCGTCCTGCTGCTGCAGCTGGGCTTCGTGCTCAGCTACGTCGGCGCCTTCCACTCCCCGGTCCCGCGCGACGTGCCGCTGGCCGTGGTCGCGCCCGCCGGGGCGCCGGCCGGCACCGCGGACTCCCTGGTCGACCAGCTCGACGGGCTGACCGGCAGCCCGGTGGCCGCCACCGCCTACGACACCGAGGACGCCGCCCGGCAGGCCCTGGCCGACCGCGACGTCGACGGCGTGTTCCTCCCGGGGACCGGCACCGCCGACACCCTGCTGGTCGCCGGCGCGGAGGGCGGGGCGGTGAGCAGCGCGCTGGAGCAGGTGCTGACCCAGGTCGAGGGCGCGCAGTCCCGCACGCTCACCACCACCGACGCGATCCCGGCCGGGGACGGCGACGCCCGCGGCCTGTCGGCGTTCTACCTCGCGGTGGGCTGGGTGGTCGGCGGCTACCTCGTCGCCTCGATCATCGGGATCAGCGCCGGCTCCCGGCCGCTGACCCGGGGGCGCGGTGCCACCCGGCTCGCCGCGCTGGCGGTCTACTCGCTGGTCAGCGGCCTGGGCGGGGCGCTGATCGCCGGCCCGGTGCTCGGCGCGCTGGACGGCGGGCACACCCTGGCGCTCACCCTGTTCGGCGCGCTGCTCGTCTTCGGCGTCGGCGCGCTCACCATGGCCCTGCAGGTGTGGACCGGTCTGGTCGGCATCGGGCTGGCCATCGTGCTGTTCGTGATCCTGGGCAACCCCAGCGCCGGCGGGGCCTACCCGGCGCCGCTGCTGCCCCCGTTCTGGGCCGCGATCGGCCCGTGGCTGCCGCCGGGCGCCGGCACCGACGCGGTGCGGGGCATCGTCTACTTCGGCGGCAGCGGGGTGGCCCAGGCGTGCTGGGTGATGGCCGCCTACGCGGTGGTCGGCGTCCTCGGCACGCTGGCCGGCTCCGGCCGGGCGACGGCGGCCGAGCCCGAGCGGGTCGACGTCCGGGCGTGAGCCTCAGAGGGCGACGGGCAGCCCGGTGTACATCTCGGCGAGCTCGCGGGCGGCCGCCTCCGACGTGCAGACCCGCTGCAGCTGGGAGAGCTGCAGCTGGGCGTCGAACTCGTCGCCGTGGGTGTGCAGCATCGAGGTCATCCACCACGAGAAGTGGGTGCACCGCCAGACCCGGGCCAGCGCCTTGTCCGAGTAGGCGTCGACCAGGTCGGTCTCCTTCTCGGCCAGCAGGCGGACCAGCGCCGCGGCCAGCAGGGTCACGTCGGCGACGGCGAGGTTCAGCCCCTTGGCGCCGGTCGGCGGCACGATGTGCGCGGCGTCCCCGGCCAGGAACAGCCGGCCGTGCCGCATCGGGGAGGACACGAACGACCGCATCGGCAGGATCGACTTCTCGGTCACCGGCCCGGTCTGCAGCTCCCAGCCCGGCAGCGCCATCCGGGTGGCCAGCGCCTCCCAGATCCGGTCGTCGGACCAGTCCTCGATCTTCTCGGTCGGGTCGACCTGGATGTACAGCCGCGAGACCGACGGCGAGCGCATCGAGTGCATCGCGAAGCCGTCGGGGTGCCAGGCGTAGATCAGGTCGTCGGTGCTGGGGGCGACGTCGGCCAGGATGCCCAGCCAGGCGAAGGGGTAGGTGCGCTCCCACAGCTTCCCGTCGGTCGCTGCGGTGACGATCGGCCGGGAGACGCCGTGGAAGCCGTCGGTCCCGGCGACGACGTCGCACTCGAGCACCTGGGCCACGCCGTCGGCGTCGGTGAAGGCGATGGAGGGGGAGTCGGTGTCCACGTCGCGGGGCTGCACGTCGGTGACCTCGAACAGCAGCGGCGGGCCGTCGTCCAGCTGGGCGGCGATGAGGTCCTTGACCACCTCGGACTGGCCGTAGATCCACACGTTGCGCCCGCACAGCTCGGGGAAGTCCAGCTTGTGCCGGGTGCCCGGGTACTGCAGGTAGATGCCGTCGTGCTCCAGGCCCTCGCGGTCCAGCCGGGCGCCCATGCCGACGTCGCGCAGGGTGTCGACGGTGTGCTGCTCGAGGATTCCGGCCCGGATCCGCGCCTCGACGTAGTCGCGGGACCGGTTCTCCAGCACCACGGACTCGATGCCCTGCACGGCCAGCATCCGCGAGAGCAGCAGTCCGGCCGGCCCGGCGCCGATGATCCCCACCTGGGTACGCATGGCAGGAGTGTGACCACGGTGACGTCGGCACGGCGACACCTCGTTCCCGCTGACCGGAAGCGTCAGCGGAACTCCTCCGTGCGGGCCAGCTCCCGGCCGATCCCGCGGGCCGCGACCTCCAGGACGGGCACCAGCCGGGGCAGGTCGCGCTCGGCCCGGTGCGTCGGGACGACGATGCCCAGCGCGGCGGCGACCACCGCGCGCCCGCCCGACCCCCGGACGACGGTGACCGGGACCGCGACCGACGCCGCGCCCAGGCTCATCTCCTCCGACGTCCGGGCCCAGCCGGTGCGCCGGACCTCGGCCAGCTCGCGGGCGAGCCGGGCGGGCTCGACGACGGTGTGCCGGGTCTGCCGGTCCAGCGACCGCAGCACCTGCTCCACCACCTCGTCCGGGGCGGCGGCCAGCAGCACCTTGCCCACGCCGACCGCGTGCAGCGGCAACCGGCTGCCCACCTGGCTGACCACCGGGACGGACTCCCGGCCCGACACCCGGTCGACGTAGAGCGCGGTCGGCCCGTCCCGGACGGCCAGGTGGACGGTGTCCCGGGTGGCGGTGTGCACGTCGAGCAGGAACGGGCTGGCGACCTGCCGGAGCTCGGCCTGCACCGGCGCGAGCAGCCCCAGGTCCCAGAGCTTGCGGCCGATCTCGTAGCGGCCGTCCGGTCGCCGGACCAGCGCCCCCCAGGCGGCGAGCTCGCCCAGCAACCGGTGCGCCGTGGTCAGCGGCGTGCCGCTGCGGTCGGCGATCTCGGACAGGCTGAGCCGGGGGTGGTCGCCGTCGAAGGCGTCCAGGACCCGCAGCGCGCGGGAGGTCACCGACCGGCCTGCTGCGGCGCTGCCACCGGCCATGCGCACCTCTTCCACTGAGCGGGAAGGTCAGGGTGCCAGACATCCGGCGCAGGTCGTACGTTGCCGGGCATGACCGGGACCACATCTCCGCTGGTCGTCCCCGCGTACCTGCGCGAGGCCGCCGACCAGCGCACCCCCGTCGCGCACCCCGCGTACCGCTCGACCGGGCTGCGGGCGCCGCTGCGCACCCCCGTCGACCTGCCGCACCGGCTGACCGAGATCACCGGGCCGGTGCTCGGCGAGGACCGGCTGGCCGCCGGGGACGCCGACCTGACGCTGCGGGCCGGTGGCGAGGCGCTGGGCCAGCGGATCATCGTGTTCGGCCGGGTGCTCGACAGCGGTGGTCGGCCGGTGCCCGACGCCCTGCTGGAGATCTGGCAGGCCAACGCCGCGGGGCGCTACCGGCACGTGGTGGACAACTGGCCCGCCCCGCTGGACCCGCACTTCGACGGCCTGGGCCGGGTGGTCACCGACGCCCTGGGCCGCTACGAGTTCACGACCATCCAGCCCGGCGCCTACCCGTGGGGCAACCACCACAACGCCTGGCGGCCGGCGCACATCCACTTCTCGCTGTTCGGCCGGGCCTTCACCCAGCGGCTGGTCACCCAGATGTACTTCCCGGGCGACCCCCTGTTCGGCCAGGACCCGATCTTCAACGCCATCCCGCCGACCGCCCGCGACCGGGCGATCGCCACCTTCGACCTGTCCCGCACCCAGCCGGACTGGGCGCTGGCCTACCGGTGGGACATCGTGCTGCGCGGCACCGAGCAGACACCCTTCGAGACCGACGACGACGGGTACGTCGCGTGAGCGACTCGGCTGGACGCGGACGCAGGCCCGGTGCAGGCGTCGCCGCAGCGGTGACGACGAGAGGACTTCCCTGATGGCGTTCGAGCACGACTCACCGCTGGTCCGCGACGCCGACGAGTCCAACGACCGGCGCCCGGGCACCCCCCGCCGCGGGTCCGGCTTCCTCGACGAGCCGCTGCTGCTGCGCACCACGCCCAGCGCCACGGTGGGCCCGTACCTGGCCATCGGCCTGACCTGGCCGGACGGCGCCGACGCGGTCACCCCCGGGACGACCGGGGAGATCTGGCTGCGCGGCACGGTGTTCGACGGCAACGGCGACGTGGTCCCCGACGCGATGGTGGAGACCTGGCAGGCCGACCCCGACGGCCGCTTCGCCCACGCCGACGACCCGCGTGGGTCGTCGTCCACCCCCGGGTTCCGCGGGTTCGCCCGGTCGGCGACACCGGGCGGGGAGTACGCCGTCCGCACGCTCAAGCCGGGCCCGGTGCCCGACGGCGAGGGCGGGCTGCAGGCCCCGCACGTCGACGTCTCGGTCTTCGCCCGCGGTCTGCTGGACCGCGTGGTCACCCGGGTCTACTTCGCCGACGACGACCTGGGGACCGACCCGGTGCTGGTGGGGCTGTCGCCCGAGCAGCGGGCCACGCTGGTCGCGCAGCCCACCGACGACGGCTACCGGCTGGACATCCACCTGCAGGGCGACAGCGAGACCGTCTTCTTCGCGGTGTGAGGATGACGGCATGACCGGACTGTGGGACGGCACGTTCGCGCGCGGGGGTGCTGCCGCTGCGGTCACCGGGGACGCCTGGCTGCAGGCGATGCTCGACGTCGAGGCGGCACTGGCCCGCGCGGCCGCCCGCTGCGGGCTGGTCGCCGAGACCGCCGCCGCCGAGGTCACCCGGGTCGCCGCGCAGCCCGGCGCGCTCGACATCGCCACGGTCATCGCCCGGGCGGCCGACGCCGGCAACCCGGTGCCCCCGCTGGTCCGGGTCCTCGGCGAGGCGGTCGGCCCGCACGCCGCGGGTGCCGTGCACGTGGGCGCCACCAGCCAGGACGTCGTGGACACCGCGATGGTGCTGGTGGCCCGGCGGGCGATCGCCGCGATCGACGCCGACCTGGCCGCCGCCGCGCAGGCCGCGGCCCGGTTGGCCGCCGACCACCGGGACGACGTGACCATCGGCAGGACGCTGCTGCAGCAGGCGCTGCCCACCACCGCCGGGCTCAAGGCCGCCGCGTGGCTGACCGGCCTGGTCGGCGCCCGCGCCCGGCTGGCCGCCGTGGACGCCTCGTTGCCCGTGCAGTACGGCGGGGCGGTCGGCACGCTGGCCGCCAGCTCGGGCTCCGGCCTCGACGTGCGGGCCGCGCTGGCCGACGAGCTGGGGCTGACCACGACCGCCGTCCCGTGGTTCACCGTCCGGCTGCCGGTCGCCGACCTCGCCGGCGCGCTGGGGACCGCCGCCGGCGTGGTGGCCACCGTCGCGCTGGACGTCGTCCTGCTGGCCCAGACGGAGGTGGCCGAGGCCGCGGAGTCCGGGGAGGGGCGCGGCGGGTCGTCGGCGATGCCGCACAAGCGCAACCCGGTGGCCGCCGTCTCCGCGCGGGCGTGCGCCCGGCGGGCCCCCGGCCTGGTCGGCACGCTGCTCGGCGCGATGGAGCAGGAGCACGAGCGGTCGGCCGGGGCCTGGCACAGCGAGTGGCCCACGCTGTCGGAGCTGCTGTCCACCGTGGGCTCGGCGGCCGCCTGGCTGGCCGACTGCCTGGGCGGCCTGCGGCTGGACACTGCGCGCATGGCCGCCGTCGTCGAGGCCGCGGGCGGCGCGCAGCTGGCCGGTGCGCTGGCCGACGCGCTCACCGGGTCGCTGGGTCGCGGCCCCGCCCACGACGCGGCCGCGGAGGCCGTGCGGCAGGCTGCCCGGGAGGGTCGGTCGCTGGCCGACGTCGTCGCCGAGCGCACCGACGTCGACGTCGCCGCCCTGGTCGCCGCGACCACCCCGGACGTCGGGGAGGCCGGCGCCCAGGTGGACGCCGCCCTCGCCGAGCACACCATCACCCGCAGCTGAGGAGAGCCCGTGCCCCCGATCGACGTCCACGCCGTGGTGGAGGGCCCCGAGGGCGCCCCCGTCGTGCTGCTGTCCAACTCCCTGGGCGCGACCCTGGAGATGTGGGAGCCGCAGGTCGCCGCCCTCGCCGAGCGCTTCCGGGTGGTCCGCTACGACACCCGAGGGCACGGCCGGTCGCCGTCGCCGGAGGGTGACTCCACCGTCGACGACCTGGCCGACGACGTGCTGGCGCTGCTGGACCGGCTGCGGATCCCCCAGGCGCACGTCGTCGGGCTGTCCATCGGCGGCATGACCGGCCTGCGGCTGGCCGCCCGCAACCCCGAGCGGGTGGACCGCCTGGTGGTGCTGTGCAGCTCGGCGTACCCGGGCAACCCCGACGCCTGGCGCGACCGCGCCGCGACCGCCCGCACCCAGGGCACCGGCGCGCTGGCCGAGGCGGTGGTGGGCCGCTGGTTCACCCCGGCCTTCGCCGAGGCGAACCCCGAGCTCGTCGCCCGGATGCGGGAGACCATCACCGCGAGCGACGACGAGGGCTACGCCAGCTGCTGCGCCGCCGTGGGTGCGCTGGACCTGCGCGACCAGCTCGACGCGATCACCGCGCCCACCCTGGTGATCAGCGGGGCCGACGACCCGGCGCTGCCGCCGGAGCACCAGCAGGCCATCGCCGCCGGGATCCGCGGCGCGGCCCTGCTGACCGTCGCGCCGGCCGCGCACATCGCGAACATCGAGCAGCCCCAGCACGTCACCGACGCGCTGCTGGCCCACCTGGGCGGTGCGGCATGACCGACCCGGCCGGCACCCCGACCACCGGCCCGACGACCGACGACGAGCGCCGCGCGGCCGGGATGCGCACCCGGCGGGAGGTGCTGGGCGACGCGCACGTCGACCGCGCGGTGGCCGCGGTGACCCCGCTGACCGCCGACTTCCAGGACTTCATCACCCGGGTCGCCTGGGGCGACCTCTGGCAGCGGCCCGGCCTGGACCGGCGCACCCGCTCGATGCTGACCCTCGCGATCACCGCGTCGCTGCGGCACTGGGACGAGTTCGCGCTGCACGTGAAGGCCGCGGTGCACAACGGGCTCACCGACGAGGAGATCGCCGAGGTCTGCCTGCACACGGCCGTCTACGCCGGGGTGCCCGCCGCCAACCACGCCCTCGCCGTCGCCAAGCCGATCCTGGCCGAGCTGCGGGGCTGAGCCCCGCAGCCGCACGGTGACCGGCCCGGCCGGTCACCGTGCGACGCCGGGTCAGCCGGCCGCGACGGTGACCGGGAACGACAGGGTGCCGGGCTGGAAGTCCACGGTCGCCGTGTCGGGGTAGGTGAAGACCCCGCCGAAGGTGATCGTGCCGGCGGTGAAGTCGGCGGGGACGTCGAACGCGGTGCCCACCAGGGCGGGGTCGTCGACGATGTCCTGGGCCGCCACCACGGTGCCGTCGGGCAGCGTGAGGGTGAAGTACTGCGAGGGACCCTCCCCGGCGCTGAAGGTGTCGGCCACCAGGTCGGTGTCGATCACCAGCCAGGCGCGGTCCGGCCCCGAGGGGCGGGCGGTCACGTTGGTGCCGGCGAACCAGCTCAGGGTCGCGCTCTGGATGGTCACCGTGAAGGTGAACGGCGTGGTCACCCGGCCAGGTGCGCTGATCACGCCCGGGATCTGCTGTGCCGGGATGGCGTCGGCGGTCCGGTTGACCCGGGTGGTCACCTGCAGGTTGTCCGGGCCGGGGGAGCCGTCGACCATCGACAGGCTCTGGGTGTCCACACCGTCCACGACCACCAGCTGGACGTCGGCGTCCTCGGGGGCGGACACCAGGGCCTCGACCGTCGCCCCGGGGGTGACCACCGAGGAGTCGACCGGGACGGTCTCGCCGCCGTCGACGACGTAGGACAGGGTCGGGGCGTCGCTGGCGTACCCCTCGCCGCGGTCCACGACGTACTCGACGACCCGGAACACCTCGCCGTCGGCGGGGGAGCGGGCGTCGTCTCCGGTGCCGACCCGGTCGGCCTGCGCCAACCCGGTGATCGTCACCCGCGCCGAGGCGCCGGACAGGGTGGCCGGACCCTCGGGCGCGGTCAGCTCCACGTCGTCGAATGGGCCCTCGGCGGTGTAGCCGGCCTCGGCCGGCGGGGGCTGGGGCACCTCGAGGTCACCGGCGCCGTCGGGCGGGGTGTCCCCGTCGGGGCTGGCCAGCAGCTCGCGGTCGGTGAGCTCCTGCGGCTGCGGGTCGGTGGGCTCGGCGGCCACCTCGAAGGTGACGTCGCCGTCGCCGGCCGACGGCGTGAGCGCGAAGAGGAGGTAGGTGGCGGTGGGGTCGCCGTCGACGAACAGGACCGGGCCGCACACCAGGTCGTCCTGCACGTCGGAGGTGTCGGCGTCCAGGTAGCGGAACCAGCAGCCGCTGTCGTCGCTGGTCACCCCGCCCCGGCCCTCGGCGTAGGAGTCGAGCTTCGCCTCGGCGTCGTCGATCACCTGCTGGGGCTCGACCACGGTGCGCCCGGCGTAGCTGAAGTCGTCGCCGCGCAGGAAGAAGAACAGCCCGCCGGCGACCAGCAGGAGGACCACGAGCACCGCGCCGCCGATCAGCAGCGGCTTCTTCCGGCTGCGCTTGGAGGGCTGCACGGCCCACGGCGGGGGACCACCGGCGGGGTTCCACGCACCGGGGGGCTGAGCGGGTGGGGTCGGCCGGCCGTAGGGCTGGCCGCCGTAGGCCGGCGGCGGGGGGCCGGCCGGCGTCGCGCCGAGCTGCTCGGTCTCCTGCCGGCCGTCCCAGCGCGGCTGCCCCGGCGGCGGCGGGGGCGGGGGCTGCTGGCCGTAGGGCTGGGGCTGCTGCGAGGGGGGCTGCTGCGGGGACTGCGGCGGCTGCTGCTGACCGGGCCAGCCACCGCCCGGTGGGGTGGAGCCCGACGCGTTGCCCCAGCCCGACCAGCCGCCGGAGCCGGCCTGCCCCGCTCCGTCGCCGCGCTCGGTCACGTGTCCTCCTCGTCGCCGGACGGGGGCGGACCGCCCCGTTCCCTGCGCCGGGGACGCTATCGAACCCCGGTGACATCCCGCCCGCTCGTGATCACCCGTCGTGGTGAGGGGGGCCCCGGAAACCGCGGTTCCGCTGGTTTCCGGGGGGTGACCTGCCCCACCGCAGGGGAGGTCGAGGTGCGGGGGGGCGGGGGGTCTGTGAAGATCGGTGGAAGTTCGGCCCACGTGGCACGGGCGCCGGCCGGGGGGTCGCCGCAACCGTGGCCGCGCCTCATGAAGCGGGGTGGCGGGCCGCCGTCCCCCTTCGCGCCCTCCCGGATCTCCGTCCGGCCTGGGCGCCCGCGCCCAGGAGGTGCTGCTCACCCGTGCCCGACACCCCCGCCCCGCCCTCCCGCGCCCCGGGCGCGCACCGCGCGCCGCTGTCCCGCCGCGGTCGCCTGCACGCCGTCCCGGCGACCCGGCCCGACCGGCTCGAGCACGGGGTCGAGTCCGGGCGACCGCTGCGCATCGCGCTGATCGCCTCCAGCCGGTACCCGATCGCCGAGCCGTTCGCCGGCGGGCTGGAGTCCCACGTCTGGCAGCTCACCCGTTCGCTGGTCGCCCGCGGGCACGACGTGACCCTCTTCGCCGGTCCGGGCACCGACCCCGCGCTGCCCGTCGAGCACCTGGCCGTGCGGCGCCTGGAGATCAGCCCGGCCGCCCGGGCCGACGTGAGCATGGCGCCCGAGGTGTTCCTCGAGGACCACCACGCCTACCTGTCCCTCATGCTCGAGCTCACCGGCCGGCGGGCCCACGACTTCGACCTGGTGCACAACCACGCGCTGCACTACCTGCCGCTGGCCATGGCGCCCGCGCTGCAGGTGCCGATGGTGTCCACGCTGCACTGCCCGCCCACCCCGTGGCTGGAGTCCGCGCTGCAGAGCGGCGGTCCGACCCCGGCGCACCTGGTGGCGGTCAGCGAGCACACCGCCGCCGCCTGGCGCACCGCCGCGGGCGTCCGCCAGCAGGTCGGCGTGGTGCCCAACGGCGTGGACCTGGACCGCTGGACGGCCGGTCCCGGCGGGGGCCCGCTGATCTGGTCGGGGCGGATCGTGCCGGAGAAGGGCACCCACCTGGCCGTGCAGGCGGCGCTGGCCGCCGGTCGCGAGCTGCAGATCGCCGGTCCCGTGGTCGACCGCGGCTACTTCGAGCGGACCATCGCCCCCTTCCTCGGCCGCGGGGTCACCCACCTCGGGCACCTGGGCCACCCCGAGCTCGCCCGGGCCGTCGGGCAGGCGTCGGTCGCCCTGGTGACCCCGTGCTGGGACGAGCCCTACGGCCTGGTGGTCGCCGAGGCGCTGGCCTGCGGCACGCCGGTCGTCGCCTTCGCCCGGGGCGGCATCCCGGAGGTGCTGACCCCCGCGTGCGGGCGGCTGGTCCCCGCCGGCGACGTCGCCGCGCTGGCCGAGGCCATCCCGCAGGCCGAGCAGCTCTCGCGCACAGCTGCCCGGGAGCGGGCGCGGGCACACTGCTCGGTAGAGACCATGGTCGACCGGTACGAGCAGCTCTACGAGTCGCTGGCCGTGCCGGCGGTGGCAACTGCCTGAGGAGGACCCCGTGATCGGTTGGTACGTCCACCACCAGGGCCGGGGTCACCTGCACCGGGCGGCCGCCGTCGCCGCGGAGCTCGACCTCCCGGTCACGGGGTTGTCGTCCCTGCCGGACCCGGGGGCGCCGTTCGCCGGGTGGGTGTCCCTCGCCGACGACGCGGGGCACCCGGTCGAGGAGGTCACCGCCGGCGGGGCGCTGCACTGGGCCCCGCGCGGGCACGACGGCATGCGCGAGCGGATGGCCCGGCTGGCCGCCTGGGTCGACGAGGCACGGCCCTCGGCCGTCGTCGTCGACGTGTCGGTCGAGGTCAGCGTCTTCCTGCGGCTGATGGGCGTGCCCGTGGTGGTCACCGCCATGCCCGGGGACCGCACCGACGCCCCGCACACCACCGGCTACACCGTCGCCGACCGGGTGCTGGCCTTCTGGCCGCAGGACGTGCTCGACCCGCCGTGGCTGGCCCGGCTGGGCGACCGGGTCGTGCACGTCGGCGCCGTCTCCCGGTTCGACGCCCGCCCGCCGGCCGACCCCGCACCGGGCACGGCCGTGCTGCTCGCCGGCAGCGGTGGCAACGCGGTCACCGAGGCCGACGTCGCGGCACTGCGCGCGGTCACCCCCGGGCTGACCTGGACGGTGCTCGGCGGCCCCGGCGGCTGGTCCGCCGACCCGTGGCCGGTGCTGTCGGCCGCCGACGTGGTGGTCACCCACGCCGGGCAGAACGCCCTGGCCGAGGTGGCCGCGGCCCGCCGTCCGGCCGTGGTCGTGGCGCAGGAGCGGCCCTTCCGCGAGCAGCACCGCAGCACCGACGCGCTGCACCGCTCGGGCATCGCCGTCGGGCTGCCCCGCTGGCCCGAGGCCTCGGCCTGGCCGCGGCTGCTCGAGCAGGCCCGGGCGCTGGGCGGCGACGGCTGGGCGCGCTGGTCCTCCGGCGACGCCGCGCGCCGGGCCGCCGCCGAGATCGCCGCGGTGGCCCGCACGTGAGGACGGCGGTGGTCACCGTCGTCCACGGCCGTCATGCGCACCTGACCCGCCAGCTGGCCGGGCTGGCCCGGCAGACCCGGCCGGCCGACGACCACGTGGTGGTGGCGATGGGCGACGCGCAGGTGCGCGCGGTGGTCGGCACCGCCGCGCGGGTCCTCGACGTCCCCGCCGGCGCCCGGCTGCCGCTGGCCGCCGCCCGCAACGCCGGCGCGGACGCCGCGCTGGCCGGCGGTGCCGAGCTCCTGGTCTTCCTCGACGTGGACTGCATCCCCGGCCCGGACCTGGTGGCCCGGTACGCCGCGGCCGCACAGGACGACGTGCTGGACTCGGGCCCCGTGACCTACCTGCCGGCCGCCGCCGACTACGACCTGGCGACCCTGCACACGCTGGCCGACCCGCACCCGGCCCGCCCGGTCCCCGCCGACGGCGAAGTGCTCGTGGCCGAGGACCACCGGCTGTTCTGGTCGCTGTCGTTCGCGCTGACGGGCGCCACCTGGACCCGGCTGGGCGGCTTCTGCGAGGAGTACGCCGGCTACGGCGGCGAGGACACCGACTTCGCCGAGACCGCCCACGCCGCCGGGGTCCCGCTGCGCTGGGTGGGGGGCGCGGGGGCCTTCCACCAGCACCACGCGGTGTCCCGCCCCCCGGTCGAGCACCTGGACGACGTCCTGGTCAACGGTCGGGTCTTCGCCGACCGCTGGGGCTGGTGGCCGATGCAGGGCTGGCTCGAGGCGTTCGCCGACCGCGGCCTGGTCCGGCGCACCGCCGACGGGTGGGTGGCCGCGTGATCCGCGTCGCCACCGTGCCCTACGCCCACCCCTACCTGGACGCCGTCCTGCCGGCGAACGTGGTCCGGGTCGGGCCGCCCCCGCCGCCCGGGGAGCCGTGGGCGCCCAGCCCGTGGCTGGACCCCGCCTACCTCGCCGCGCACGCCGACGAGGTCGACGTGGTGCACCTGCACTTCGGCTTCGACGGGCTGACCCCCGACGAGATGCTGGCCTGGACCGAGACGGTCCGCCGCAGCCGGGTGGCGCTCGTGGTGACAGTGCACGACCTGCGCAACCCGCACCACTCCACCCGGGAGCGGCACGACCGGCACCTGGCCGCGCTGCTGGGGGCCGCCGAGGTCGTGCTGACCCTGACCGAGGGCGCCGCCGACGAGATCGCCGAGCGGTTCTCCCGGTCCTGCATCGTCGTCGCGCACCCCGGGCTGGTCACCCCGCTGCCCGACGTCGGCCGGGAGCCGCGGCTGGTCGGCGTGCACCTGAAGTCGCTGCGGACCAACCTGCTCGACCCGCTGGACGTCGTCCGGGCGGCCGCGTCGGGCGCGGTGTCGGCCGGCGGCCGGCTGCGGGTCGACGTGCACGACGACGTCGACCTGGGTCTGCGGGTGCCCGGTCTGGTCGAGGGCGCCGACGCGGGGGAGTACGAGCTCGTCGTGCACGGGCGGTTCGCCGACGACGAGCTGACCACCTACCTGCAGACGCTGGCCGTGTCGGTGCTGCCGCACCGGTTCGGCACGCACTCGGGCTGGCTGGAGGCCTGCCGGGACGTCGGCACCCGGGTCGTGGCGCCCACCTGCGGGCACTACGCCGACCAGTGGGACGACGTGGTGCTCTACGGCAACGACGAGGTGCGCGGGCTGGACACCGGCTCGCTGACCGCCGCGGTGCTCGTCGCGGTCACCCGGCCCTGGCCGGCCCGGGCGGACCCGGCCTGGCGGGCCGAGCAGCGGACCCAGCTGCGCCGGGTGCACGACCACGTCTACGGCCGGGTCGCCGCCGACCACCATGCCCGGACCTGAGGGCACCCGCGTGCGGGTCGAGCACCTGCTGGTCGGCCCGGCAGAGCACGGCGTCGTCCGGTACGCCCGGGAGCTCGCCGAGGCCGACGGCGGACCGCGCGGGGACGCCGACGTGGTGCACGTGCACTACACCGACCGGCTGTTCGGGCACACCGCCGAGACCTCGGCGGAGGCGTTCGTGGCCCGGGCCGTCGCGATGGGCCGGCCGGTGGTGGTGACCCTGCACGACGTCCCGCCGCACGACGGGTCCGTGCTGCAGCGGCGGCGGGCGGCGGCCTACGCGGCGGTCGTGGGCGCCTGCGCCGCGGTCGTGGTGAACAGCGAGCACGAGGCCGCCCGGCTGCGGGCGTTCGCCGACGTCGTCCCGACGGTCGTGCCGTTGCCGGTGCAGCCGCTGCCCCCGGGGCCGGTGCCGCCGCCGGACGGCCAGGTGGTCGTGCTCGGCTTCCTGTACCCGGGGAAGGGCCACGAGGAGGCGCTGCGCGCGCTGCCGCCGGGGACGGGGCTGACCGCGCTGGGGAAGCCGTCGGACGGGCACGAGGACCTGGTCGCCTCGCTCGCGGAGCTGGGGCCCCTCACGGTCACCGGGTACGTGCCCGACGCCGAGCTGCCGGCCCAGCTGCGGGCGGCGTCGGTGCCGCTGGCGCCGCACCGGCACGTGTCGGCGTCGGGGTCGATCGGCTCCTGGCTGGCGGCCGGACGGCGTCCGCTGGTGCCCGACGTGGCCTACACCCGCGAGGTGGCGCAGCGGTCCCCCGGGACGTTGTGGCTCTACGACGAGCTGGCGCCCGCACTCGCCGCGGCGCTGGCCGACCCGGCGCGGACCTGGCTGGACCCGGGGACGCCGGTGGGTCCGTCCATGCCGGAGACGGTGGCCGCCTACCGCGCGGTCTGGACGGCGGTCAGGGCCGCGTGACCGTGCGCGGGAACGACTGGTCGTCCCTCGCCGACGCCCGACCGGCGGAGCCGCCGACGGTGTCGGTGGTGGTGCCGCACTACCGGGCGCAGGCGCAGCTGGACCTGGTGCTGGCCGGGCTGGCGCTGCAGACCCACCCGGCGAGCCGGCTGCAGGTGGTGGTGGCCGACGACGGGTCGCCGGAGCCGCCGGTGGTCCCGGCCGGCGTGGTCGTCGTCCGCCAGGAGGACCGCGGGTTCCGCGCCGCGGCCGCGCGCAACCTGGGCGCCCGGGCGGCCGACGGCGAGGTGCTGCTGTTCGTCGACGGCGACACGGTGCCCGAGCAGACCTACGTCGAGGAGCTCTCGGCGCTGCCCGCGCTGCTGCCCGACGCACTGGTCACCGGCCGTCGCCGGCACGCCGACCTGACCGGGTGGACGCCGGACCGGCTGCGGGCCTGGTTCGTCGGCGGTCCGGCACCCGAGGAGCTGACCGAGCCGGCCTGGCTGCGGGAGTCCGGGTCGCTGCTGGACGCCGACGACCGCTCCTACCGGTTCGTGATCAGCGCGGTCATGGGGACGACGCGGGCGCTCTTCGAGGAGGTCGGCGGGTTCGACGAGACCTTCGGCGGCTACGGCGGCGAGGACTGGGAGCTCGCCCACCGGCTGTTCACCGCCGGCGCGGTGCTGGCCCACCGCGAGCGGGCGGTGGCCTGGCACGACGGCCCGGACTGGGGGCTGCGCGGGGACGACCCGGTGGCCGCCCGCCGGGAGAAGAACGCCGAGACCCGGTCGCTGGCCCGGCTGCTGCCCGACCCGGCGGCCCGCGGGGTGGGCGGCTGGTGGCGGTACCCGGCCGTCGTCGCGCGGATGGCGCCCGGCGCCGACGACGACGCGACGGTCCTGGGGGTCCGGTCGCTGCTGGCGGCGGGGGTGGACCTGCAGGTGTGGGGCGTGGACCCCGACCTGCTGGACGGCGACCCGAGGGTGCACGCGGGGGAGCCGTCCGCGTCGGTCCTCGCGCGGGCCCGCAGCCAGGTCATCCTCGACGGACCGGTGCGGTGGGCACCGGGCGGGCTTGCGGAGCTGCTCGACCGGGTGCGCCCGGGTGGGCCGGGGCGGTTGACCGGCCGGGTCGGCGACGTCGGCGTGACGGTGGCCGCGACCCGGGCCCTGCGCCGCAGCGCCCGGTGGGGCCTCCCGCTGGGGACCTTCTTCGACGAGGCCGAGACCGTCGTCCCGGCGGAGCCGCTGGGTCCGCACCCCGACCTGGCCCACCACCTGCCCCGGCTCTGACCGACCACGAGCCCTCCTCCCTCGGGGTGAGGGCGGGGCCGGAGCCCTCCACCGGGCCCTGGTCAGGCCGATGGTGCTGCAGGGGCACCGCGTCCCGTGGAGGGTGACGATGGACGTGTTCTCGGGCCGATGGGCCTCCCCGACCGGCTGGTCGGCGCCCCTCCCCGCGTGGGACGGCCCGGCCACCCTGGTCCTGGTGCTCGGTCCCAGCGGTCTGCGGCACGAGCCCGGCCACCCCGCCCTGGCCGACCTGCGCGCGGCCTACCCGACCTCCTCGCTCGCCGGCTGCTCGACGTCCGGCGAGGTGTCCGGCAGCGAGCTGCACGACGACACCCTCACCGTCGCCGTCCTCCGCTTCGCCGCGACCCGGGTGCACGTGGAGACCGCCCCGGTCACCGCCGACGACTCCCGCGACGTGGGCCTGCTGCTGGGCAAGCGCCTGGCCGACCACGACGCCGACCTCGCCGCTGTCCTGGTGCTGAGCGAGGGCCTGCAGGTCAACGGCTCGGCGCTGGCCGACGGCCTGTCCGCCGGCCTGCCCGTCGGCACGGTCGTGGTCGGCGGCCTCGCCGGCGACGGCGACCGGTTCGCCAGCACCTGGGTGCTCGTCGACGGCGTGCCGGTCGGCGGCCACGTCGTCGCGGTCGGCCTGGCCGGCGACGCCGTGGAGGTGGGCCACGGTGCCCGCGGCGGCTGGTCGGTCCTGGGCCCCGAGCGCGTCGTCACCCGCTCCCGCGGCACGGTCGTCCACGAGCTCGACCACCGCCCGGCCCTCGAGCTCTACCGCACCTACCTCGGCGACCGGGCCAGTGGCCTGCCGGCCACCGCCCTGCTCTTCCCGCTGGGCGTCCGGCCGCCCGGCGCCGACCACGAGTCCGTGCGCACCGTGCTGGCCGTGGACGCCGACGAGCAGTCGATCACCTTCGCCGGCGAGGTGCCCGAGGGCTCCCGCGCCCAGCTCATGCGCAGCAGCACCGACCGGCTGGTCGGCGCCGCCGAGGAGGCCGCCGAGATCGCCCGGCTCGGCGCCGGGGACGGCGACGCGTTCGCCCTCGTCGTCAGCTGCGTGGGCCGTCGCCTGGTGCTGGGGCAGCGCTGCGAGGAGGAGCTCGAGGCCGTCGCCGAGGCCCTCGGCGACGGCGGGCCGCCGCCGGTCACCGTCGGCTTCTACTCCTACGGCGAGCTGACCACCGCGACCCGCGGCGGCGCGACGATGCAGAACCAGACGATGACCGTGTCGGTGATCCGTGAGCGGTGACCGCCCCCCGCCCGACCTGCACCGGCTGCTGACCCGCCAGCTGCGCCGGCTGGGCATCGACGGCACCCCGGACGACGGCCAGTGGGCCGACCTGCTCGCCGTGGTGTCCCGGGCCTACGCCGAGGCCGACGAGGACCGGTACACCCTCGAGCGCTCGATCGAGGTGTCCTCCACCGAGATGCGCGACCTGCACGACCAGCTGCGCCGGCGGGCCGAGGAGGACCCGCTCACCGGGCTGCCCAACCGGGTCGCGCTGGTGCACCACCTGGGCCAGTCGCTGGCCCGCGCCCGGGCCGGTGGTCCCGGCGTCGCCGCGCTGTTCATCGACCTCGACGGCTTCAAGGCCGTCAACGACCGCCTCGGGCACGCCGCCGGTGACGACCTGCTCGTCGTCGTCGCGGCGCGGCTGGCGCACTGCCTGCGGCCCGACGACGTGCTCGCCCGCCTCGGCGGCGACGAGTTCGTCGTGGTCTGCTCCGACGGCGGCGACCGCGGCCCGGTGCTGGCGCTGGCCCGCCGGCTGCGCGAGTCGGTCAGCCGGCCGGTGCAGCTGGCCTGCGGACCGGCCCAGGTCGGCGCCAGCCTCGGCGTCGCCCTGACCCGCACCGGGCGGGAGTCGGCCGAGGAGCTGCTGCAGCGGGCCGACGCGGCCATGTACAGCTCCAAGCAGCACGGCAAGGGCCGGGTCACGCTGGCGGAGGGCGCCGTCCCGGCGGTCGTCCCGGCCTGAGCTCCGGCTCAGGCCCCGGCGAGGGTCCGCGCGCGCTCGGCGGGGACACCCAGCACGAGCAGGCTGGTGACGGTGGCCGCCGCGGCGTCCAGGGCAGGGTCGGACAGGGCGTTCTCCGCGACGGTGAAGACGGTCGAGAAGGCCAGCTGGCTGAGCACGCGCGCGGGCAGGTGCCGGCCGAGCACCCCCTCGTCCTGGCCCCGGCGCACCAGGTCGGCGAGGGTCTCCTCGACCGGGGCGAGCAGCGCGTGGATGTCCGGGCCGTGCTCGCCGCGGCGCAGCGCCAGCAGCAACCGGTAGCGGCGGGCCAGCGGCCACACCCGGCCGACGAAGCCCGCCCAGACGGTGTCCGCCGTGCTCCCGGACGCCTCGACCTCGGCGTCGGCGAGGGTGCCCGACAGCTCCCCCGCGGCCTGCCGGGTGAGGGTCAGCACCAGGTCCGTGCGGGAGGGGAAGTGGCCGTAGACGGTCCGGCGCACCACACCGGCCGCCGCGGCGATGTCGGCCATCGCGGCGTCGGGGTCCTGCCCGAGCACCTCGAGCGCCACGTCGAGGATCCGGGTCCGGTTGTAGACGACCACGCGGCGAGTCTTGCACAGCGGTGTGCAGATCGGTAACTTGCACAGCAGTGTGCATTGCACACCGATGTGCAGAGGACCCCAGGAGGAACCGTGCCCGCACCCGAGCTCCGACCCTTCGTCGCCGCCGTGCCGGACTCCGCGCTCGCGGACCTGCGTCGGCGCCTGGCCGACACCCGCTGGCCGGACCCCGAGACCGTCGACGACTGGTCGCAGGGCGTCCGTTCCGGGGACCTGCGGTCGCTGGTCCGCTACTGGCAGGAGGACTACGACTGGCGCCGGTTCGAGTCCGCGCTCAACGCCTTCCCGCAGTTCCTCACCACGATCGACGGGCTGGACATCCACGTCGTCCACGTCCGGTCACCGCACCCGGACGCGGTGCCGTTGCTGCTGACCCATGGCTGGCCGGGGTCGATCGTCGAGTTCATGCAGGTGATCGGCCCGCTCACCGATCCGGTGGCCCACGGCGGCGACGCCGCGGACGCCTTCCACGTCGTCGCGCCGGCGTTGCCCGGCTCCGGGTTCTCCGGCAAGCCCACCGGGACCGGGTGGGACGTCACCCGGGTGGCGCACGCCTGGGTGGAGCTGATGACCCGGCTCGGGTACGAGGAGTGGGCGGCCCAGGGCGGGGACTGGGGCGCCGTCGTGACCACGACCCTCGGGGCGCTGCGACCGGCCGGGTTGCTCGGGATCCACCTCAACACGCAGTACGCCTTCCCCGCGCAGATCCCCGACGAGCTCTCCGACGACGAGCGCCGGGCCGTGGCGGGCCTGGCCCGCTACGGCGGTGAGCTCGGTGGCTCCAACCACCTGCAGGGCACCCGACCGCAGACCGTCGGGTTCGCCCTGGCGGACTCCCCGGTCGGCCAGGCGGCCTGGATCTACGAGAAGTTCCAGTCCAAGACGGACAACGACGGGCTCGCCGAGGACGCCCTGGACGTCGACACCATGCTCGACGCCATCTCGCTGCACTGGTTCACCAACAGCGCCGCGTCCTCTGCCCGGATCTACTGGGAGAACAGGGCGGCCACCATGGCCGGCCCGCGGCTCGAGCTGCCGGTCGCGGTGACCGTGTTCCCGCGGGACGTCCCGCGGCTGCCCCGCAGCTGGATCCAGGACACCTACGCCGACCTGGTGCACCTCGGCGAGGCCCCGCGCGGTGGCCACTTCGCCGCGATGGAGCAGCCCGGGATCCTGGTCGAGGAGATCCGCACCGGCCTGCGCAGCCTTCGTCGTCCCGCCCTCGGGGTCAGTTGATGATCTCGCCGCGCTGGTCGGCGCGGAGCGCGGCCAGGCGGTCCCGCCAGGCCTGCAGCGCCTCCGGCGCCAGCCGCGTCCAGTCGGTGACCTCGCCGGTGACCCGGAGCGGGGCGGCGCTGCGGTAGGACCGGGTGGGGTTGCCCGGGAACTTCTTGTCGGTCACGTTCGGGTCGTCCTCGAACGCCCCGGTCGGCTCGACGGCGTAGACCCGCGGCACCCCGTCGCCGGCGGCGAGCTCCGCGGCCAGCCCGGCGCCGTCGCGGAGGGCGGTGAAGTAGACGTGGTTCATCACGACCTCGGGCCGGTAGTTGGACCGGAACCCGGCCGTCAGCAGGTCGCCCACCCGGAGGTCGGCCTTGGTCCCGTGGAAGAACGGTCCGTCGTCCAGCGCCTGCGTCACAGCGGGCACCGTAGCCGTGCGGGCAGCCCGACCGGCGACGACGATGGGGTGGTGGGCACCGACCGGCGCGACCTGCTGCAGGTGCGGACCATCTACGCCGAGCCGGCCGCCCTGGCGCTGCCGCGCGGGCAGCAGGTGGTCTCCCGGTGGCCCGAGGCCGAGGTGGTGGAGGTCGAGTCCGCGCTGCGCATCCCGCAGGTGCACGGTGCCGACACCAGCGTGGAGCGCTGGGTGCGGACCAAGACCGAGGTGCTCGCCCTCGGCGTCCGCAAGACCCTGACCGCGCGGCGCAACGAGAGGTCGGCCAACTGGATCGCGCCCTCCACGGCCAACGGCTGCGCGATGGCCTGCGGGTACTGCTACGTGCCGCGGCACAAGGGCTACGCCAACCCGATCACCGTCTACGCCAACATCGACGAGGTCGTGGGCTACCTGCAGCGGCACGTCGCCCGGCAGGGGGTCAAGGCCGCGCCCGACCAGTGCGACCCGACCGCCTGGGTCTACGACATCGGCGAGAACAGCGACGCCAGCGTCGACGCCCGGGTGTCGGACAACGTCGCGGACCTCGTCACCGCCTTCGCCGCGATGCCGACGGCCAAGGCCAGCTTCGCCACCAAGCACGTCAACCGGGACCTGCTCGACCTGGACCCGCAGGGCCGCACCCGGGTGCGCTTCTCGGTGATGCCCGAGGCGATGGCGAAGCTGGTCGACGTGCGGACCGACCCGGTGCGCGACCGGGTCGCCGCCGTCGACGACTTCGTGGCCGCCGGCTACGAGGTGCACCTCAACCTCTCGCCGGTGATCGTGCACGAGGGCTGGCTCGAGGAGTGGGCCGCCCTGCTGGACCACCTGGACGACGTGCTGAGCCCGCGGGCCAAGGCGCAGTGCGCCGCGGAGGTCATCTTCCTGACCCACAACGCCGGCCTGCACGAGGTCAACCTCGGGTGGCACCCGCGCGGGGAGGAGGTGCTCTGGCGCCCCGACGTCCAGGAGGTCAAGCGCTCGCAGAACGGGATGGACAACGTGCGCTACCGGGCCCGCTGGAAGGCTGTCTGGGTGCAGCGCCTGCTCGACCTCGTCGCCGAGCGGACGCCCTGGCTGACCGTCCGCTACGCCTTCTGACCCTGCTCAGGCGCGGTCGTGCAGGGTCACGTGGTAGCCGTCGGGGTCGGCGAAGGTGAACGTCCGGCCGAAGGGGCCGTCGATCGGTGCGGAGACGATCCGGTGCCCGTCGGCGGCCAGTGCGTCGTGGATGTCCTGGACGTCGGTGGCGTGCAGCCAGACCGCGGCGCCGATGCCGGGCTGGGGGAGGGAGCCGAGGTCGACCCCGGGCAGCGGGCTGCGGAGCGCGAACGCGATCGGCGTCGTGGTGAACACGACCGCGTGCGGGGGGCCGGCGGGGGAGCGGACCAGGCCGAGGTACTGCTCGTAGAACGCCTGGGCAGCGTTCAGATCGCTGACCTGCAGGGAGATGAAGTCGGGGCCGGTGACCGGCATGGGTGCGCTCCTCGGGTACGTGTCAGTTGTCTGACACGCAGACGCTATGTCAGGATGCTGACATGAGTCGAGGCATCGACCTGCCGACGTCGATGGGCTACCTGCTCAAGGAGGCCGCCAGCGCGCTCCGCGCGGCGATGGAGGAGGTGCTGCGGCCGCTGGGCATGACCATCACGCACTACTCCTGCCTGGAGCTGCTGGCCCAGCGCCCGGGCTCGTCGAACTCCGAGCTCGCCCGCGGCGCGTTTGTCACCCGGCAGTCCATGAACGTCCTGGTGCACGGGCTGGAGCGGGACGGCTACGTGAGCCGCCCGGCGGAGGCCGCCGTCGGCAAGGTGCTCCCGGCCCGGCTCACCCCGCGCGGGCGGCAGAGCCTGGCGGCGGCGACCGCCGCCGTCCGGTCCGTGGAGCTCCGGATGCTGTCCGGGCTGACGCCGGCCGAGCGGTCGACGGCCTTCGCGGCCCTGCAGAGCATGACCCGGGCGCTGCGCGCCGGGCCCGGCTGACTCAGGAGCCGGGGGCCCGCTCGTCGCGGACGTGGAAGCGGTGCCAGAGCCCGGACAGCTGCAGCGGCCGGGCCACGACGGTGCTGCCGACCAGCAGCTCCAGCTCGGAGCCGCGCCCCTCCAGCATGCGGTGCAGCTGCACCACCGTGGACAGGCCCGCGGAGTTCAGGAAGGTGACGGGCTTGAGGTCCAGCAGCAGGTGGGACGGCGGGTCCTCGCCCAGCAGCAGGTCGGTGACGGTCCGGATGACCGGGCGGCGGGCCTCGGCGGTGAACTCTCCGGTGACCGTGACCCGCACGGTGTCCTGCGCGGTCCGCTCGACCGTGACGTCGGGGACGGGCAGCTCGCCCCCGGCGGGGACGGCGGAGGGCGGCGGATCGGTGGGATTCGTCACCTACGTCCCCTACCCGCCCCGGCGACGATCAAGCGTCCGCGGTCACCGGTCGTCAAGGAGCAGGTCGTCGGTGTCACCGTCGAGGTCGGACTCGGGGTCGGCCGCGACCTCGGTGGCGTGCGGCAGGCGCACGGTGAAGACGGTGCGGCCGGGCTGGCTGGTGACGGTCACCGTGCCCTCGTGGGCGCCGACCACCGCGCTCACGATGGCCAGGCCCAGGCCGGTGGACCCGGCCTGCCTCGAGCGGGAGGAGTCGCCGCGGGCGAAGCGCTCGAACACGTGGGCGGCCAGGTCGGGCGGGATGCCCGGGCCGTCGTCCTCGACCTGCAGCACGGCCCAGCCGCCCTCGGTGCGCAGTCGGGCGGTCGCCGTCGTCCCGGCGGGGGTGTGCGTGCGGGCGTTGGCCAGCAGGTTGGCCAGCACCTGGTGCAGGCGGGCGCCGTCGCCGGGCACCAGCACGCCCACGTCGGGCAGGTCGACCCGCCAGGTGTGGTCGGGGCCGGCCACGTGGGCGTCGGAGACGGTGTCCACGACGAGGGCGGCCAGGTCTACCTCCTCGGTGACCAGGTCGCGTCCGGCGTCCAGCCGGGCCAGCAGCAGCAGGTCCTCGACCAGCCCGGACATGCGGACCGCCTCGGACTCCACCCGCCGCAGCGCATGCCCGACCTCGGGCTCGACGTCGGCGTGCTGGCGGCGGACCAGCTCCGCGTAGCCGCGGATCGAGGCCAGCGGGGTGCGCAGCTCGTGGCTGGCGTCGGCGACGAACTGGCGGACCTGGGTCTCCGAGGCCTGCCGGGCGGCGAGCGAGCCCTCGACGTGGTCCAGCAGCCGGTTGAGCGCGGTGCCGACCTGGCCGACCTCGGTGCGGGTGTCGGTGTCCTCCGGGGGCACCCGCTCGGCCAGCTGCACCTCCCCGGTGGACAGCTGCAGCTCCGCCACCCGGGTGGCGGTCGAGGCGACCCGGTCCAGCGGGCGCAGGGTGCGCCGGATGACGACCGCGGCGGCCACCACGGCGGCCAGCAGCGCCACCAGCCCGGCCACGACCTCGACCACGATGAGCGAGCCGACGGCCTGGTCGACGCTGCCCAGCGGCAGCCCGGTCACGACGAGCTCGCCGGACGGGGTGGTGGACCCGACCACCCGGTACTCGCCGAGCCCGTCGCCCAGGTCGACGGTGGTGGGGGACCAGTCCCCGCTCACCCCGTCGAGGGCGGCGACCTGCGCATCGCCGAGGGTGCGCTTCTCGCCGGTCCGCTCGATCACCCCGGAGTAGGTGCACACGCCGTCGGCGAAGCTGGCGATCAGCGTGCCCTCGCCCTGCCCGGGGCCGAAGTAGTCGGCGGGTTGCTGCTCGCCGGCCGGGGGCGCCGGCGGGTCGTCGTCGTAGTCGCCGGCGACCTGCTCGGTCCGGGAGCCGGCCGCGGCGAGCCGGTCGTCGACCTGCCGCATGAGCTCGTGCCGCAGGACGGCGGTCGAGGCGAAGGCGACCACCACGAGGACCAGCAGCGTGGGGACGACGAACGCCACCAGCAACCGCGCCCGCAGCGAGGCCCGCCGTCGGGCGGGTCCTGCTGCGGGCGCGGTCGGGGGCGTCACGTGTCCCGTCAGGCGGCGGGGGCGGGCTTGATCACGTAGCCGGCGCCCCGCAGCGTGTGGATCATCGGGGTGCGGCCGGCGTCGATCTTGCGGCGCAGGTAGGAGATGTAGAGCTCGACGATGTTGCCCTGGCCGCCGAAGTCGTACTGCCACACGCGGTCCAGGATCTGGGCCTTGGACAGCACGCGCTTGGGGTTGCGCATCAGGTAGCGCAGCAGCTCGAACTCGGTGGCGGTGAGCCGGATGTCGTCCCCGCCGCGAGTGACCTCGTGCGACTCCTCGTCCAGCGTCAGGTCACCGACGACCAGCAGGCCGTCGTCGGCCACCACGCGGGAGGTGCGGCGCAGCAGGCCGCGCAGGCGGGCGGCGACCTCCTCGAGGGAGAACGGCTTGGTCACGTAGTCGTCGCCACCGGCGGTCAGCCCGGCGATGCGGTCCTCGACGGCGTCCTTGGCGGTCAGGAAGACCACCGGCACCAGCGGGGAGTCCGCGCGCAGCCGGCGCAGCACCTCCAGGCCGTCCATGTCGGGGAGCATGACATCCAGCACGACCGCGTCGGGGCGGAAGTCGCGGGAGACCTTGACCGCCTCGGTGCCGTCGGAGGCGGTGCGGACGTCCCAGCCCTCGTAGCGCAGGGCCAGGGAGAGCAGCTCGCAGATGGAGCGCTCGTCGTCGACGACGAGCACCCGCAGGGCGCTGCCGTCGGGGCGGGTCAGCTGGGCCCGGGAGCTGGTGACGGGGCGGGTGTCCATCGCGGTCATGGTCACCACTGTGGAGCCCGATCCTGCGCACTTCCTGTGAGCTGTCCAGGAAGTGTCTGTCCAGGTCCGGTGCCCGGACCAGGCTCGACCAGGCGGTCCAGGAGCAGCGCACGGGCCGGGCAGGCGGCCACCGCGCGGCGGGCCGGCCGGTGCAGCCCAGCGGGCAGGTCGCCGGGCGCCAGCAGCGGGTAGCCCCACTCGTCGAGCCGGACCACCTCGGGCAGCAGGTCGGCGCAGGCCCCGTGCCCGGTGCAGGCGACCGGGTCCACCCGCAGCCGCTCGCTCACCGGGCACCGCCCGGGACCGGCAGGAACGGGGCGGCCGTCGTCGCCGAGCACCGGCCCGCCGCGTGCGCAGCCAGCTCGGGGGCGAACACCCGCAGGGCGCTGGCCACGAAGCGGACGCTGCCGTCGGGGTGGCTGCAGGCCCCGCGCCCGACGACGAGCCCGGACCAGCGGTGGACGTCGTCGAGGAGGCCGTGGGGCGCCGGGGCCGGCCGGGCCAGCAGCTCCAGGGCAGCCGCGATCCGGGGCAGGCCGTTCAGGCACGGCCCGCACTGCCCCGCCGACTGCGCGGCCAGGTGGGCCACGACCGAGGCGGTCTCCCGCAGGCCGCACCGGTCCGCGGGGAGGGCGGCCAGCACGCCGGCGCCGAGCGATGCTCCCGCGCAGGCGAGGGAGTCCCGGTCCAGGCTGAGGTCGGCCGCCACCGGGGTCGGCAGCCAGCTCCCGTGGTAGCCGCCGACGAGCACCGCCCGGGCGCCCGCCAGCGGCAGCACGTCGGCCAGGCGGGATCCCACCGGGACCTCGGCGACGTCGGTGACCCGGCCGTGCGGGCCGGCGGTGTGCCGGGTGACCAGGGTGTGCCCGCCGGCGTCGTCCCCGCGGGCCAGCAGCGCGAGCCGGGCGAGGGTCTCGACGTTGAGCACCAGGGTGGGCCGGCCCCCGACGCCTCGTTCGCGGACCGGCGGCACCTTCGTGCGGGGCAGCGGCGGACCGCCGTCCACGACGGAGACCAGCGCCGACTCCTCCCCGGCCAGGAACCGGTCCGGCAGGCCGACCAGCCGGACCCGGGCGCGGTCCCCGCGCTCGGCCAGCGCCCGGTCCAGGCCAGGCAGCGCGGCGTGCGCCGCGGCCAGCACCAGGGTGTCGGCACCGACGGCCCGGCCGGCCAGGTGCAGCCCGTCGAGCACCAGGTGCGGCGAGCGCGCCAGCAGGACGGCGTCCTTGGCCGCGGCCGGCTCGCCCTCCCCGCCGTTGCCGACCACCACCGCGGCCCGGCCGGTGGCCCGCGCGGCGTCGGTGACCGCACGCAGCTTGCGCGCGGTCGGGAACCCGGCTCCGCCGCGGCCGGTGTGGTCACCGGCCGCGGCGGCCAGGTCGGCCACCGCGGGCAGCGGCCCGTGGGCGGTCAGGTGGCCGGTCAGCCCGGGTTCGCCGGTGCCGAGCAGTCCGCGGGTCAGGGGTGGGGCGCTCATCGGGATCACCTGTTCCGGGAGGCGGCCGCGGGGCGGCCGGTGGCGAGGGCGGCGCGGGCCTGCGCCAGGGCGGCGGGGGCGCGGTCGAGGGCGGAGCGGGACCGCAGCCGGTCGGCCACGGCGACGCCGGTGGCGGCGGCGACCGCGGCGGCGCAGGCCAGCGCGCCGGCGAGCAACCAGCCGGACCCCAGGTCGGTGCCGGCGCCCAGGCCGTGCGCGAACGCCAGCGGCCAGAGGGCGTAGGACGTCAGGTGCACCGCCCGCCACGCCCGGACGGGCAGCCGGCCGCGGAGCAGGCTGGTGGCGACCACGACCAGCAGGACGTCGACGGCCAGCGTGCCCAGCCCCACCCACAGCGACTCGTAGCCGGCCACGAAGGGCACCACGGTGTCCAGCCAGCCGATGCTCACGTAGCCGTCCACGACGGCGCTGGCCACGTGCACGACCAGCAGCACCGTCGAGACCAGCGAGACGTTGCGGTGCAGGCCCACGACGCCGTAGCGGGCCAGCCCGGGCAGCCGGCCGCGGCGCCGGACGACGACGCCCAGCACGACGGTCAGGGTCATCAGCAGCAGGGCGACCAGGCCGGTGGAGCGGTTGAGGTACCAGAGGAACCCGCCGTCGGAGAGCACGCTCACGCCGGCCACCCCCCGGTGGTGAGGACGTCGCCGTGCTCGCTGACCAGCCGGGCCGGCAGGCCCAGCCGGCCCAACCACGGCACCGCGGCCTGCCCGAGGACGACGGCGGCGGTGCTCGCGGCGTTGGCGCCGGCGCAGCTGTCGGCCGCGACGCCCACGGTGCGCCAGAACGGTGCCGCGGGCAGCCCGGTCCGCGGGTCCAGCAGGTGGTGCACCTCGACGCCGCCGTGCAGCCAGCGCCGGGCGCGGGTGCCGGAGGTGGCCAGGCCGCCGTCGGTGAGGGACACCACCGCCGAACCGGGGGACCCGGGGTCGGTCGGGTCGCCGGCGACGTCCTCCACCCGGACCCGCCACCCGCCGACCGGGGCGGGCCCGGCCACGGCGACGTCCCCGCCGATGGAGACCAGGGCCCCGGCGCCGGCCGCCCGGGCGACGGCGGCCGCTGCCCGGTCGGCGGTCCACGCCTTGGCGGTCGCGCCCAGGTCGAGCCGGACGCCGTAGGGCACCCGTACCCGACCGGCGTCGACGTCCAGCTCCACGGTCTGCCACCCGGCCACCGGGGCGAGCACCGGCGGCACGGACCCGGGGTCGACGGCGTCCAGGTCCCGGTCGTAGCCGAGCGCCACCATCGCCCCGCCGACGGTGGGGTCGACGGCGCCGCCGGTCAGCCGGGCCGCCCGCAGCGCCACCGCCAACGCCTGCGCCAGCAGCGGGCCCACCGTCGTCCAGCGCCCGGCAGCGGCGTCGACGGCGGCGAGCTCGGAGTCGGGCCGGAACCGGCTGCAGGCCAGGTCCACCGCGTCGAGTTCGGCGCGGACGAGAGCCGTCGCGGGAGCCAGCGCTGCCGGGTCGGTGACGGCCAGCCGGACCCGGCAGGTCCAGGCGGTCCAGTCGGCGGTGGCGACGGCCCGCTCCCGGACCGCGGTCACGAGGCGCCGCTCGAGGCGTCGGCGTCCCCGGAGGCGTGCCCGAGCCCGCTGGGTGCGCCCGGGGCCGGCTCGACGGCGGAGGAGCCGCCGAACGCGGACTCCGCCGACGTGGCGGCGGCAGGGTGGGCCTGGGCGACCACGACGGTCAGCGCCGCGGTGCCCACCAGGGCGCTGCCGGCGACCGCGACGGTGGTCAGCCGCAGCCGGCGGATGCCGGTGCGGCGGGGGTCGATCGGGTCCACGGGTCCTCCTCGGGGTGAGGAGGAGGACTGTCCCGGCCGGGACCATTGGGGGCCGGTGCGCGGACTGTGCCGTCGCTGTGACCGGGGGAATGCAGGGAGGGTGTGGCCAGGGGCGGGGTCGAACCGCCGACCTCTCGCTTTTCAGGCGAGCGCTCGTACCGACTGAGCTACCTGGCCCGCTGCCGGCATCCCCGGGTGTGATCCGTGGACATCGGTCGGCGACCCTGACGGGACTCGAACCCGCGACCTCCGCCGTGACAGGGCGGCGCGCTAACCAACTGCGCTACAGGGCCTTGCTTGTGCTGCTGTGGTGCGTGCCCCCAACGGGGTTCGAACCCGTGCTACCGCCTTGAAAGGGCGGCGTCCTGGACCACTAGACGATGAGGGCTCGTGCTCGCTGGAGGCATGGAGAACCATACATGCCCGGTGCGGCCCCCCGTGACAGGGGGGCCGCGCGGGTCGCGGGGACGTCAGCCGTGGGTCACCGAGGTGGCCGCCACCGGGTGGTCGACCGGGTCGGCGACCGGGTGCGCCCGGTACTCCGCGATGTAGGCCTCGGGGTCCTTGTCGTAGGTGATCCCCTCGCCGGAGTCGTGCGCGTAGCGCCAGTCCAGCCAGCGCAGCGCCAGCTCCGCGCGCAGCTCGACGGAGGCGTTGCGGCGGAAGTCCGGCAGCGCGTCGTGCTCCTCCTCGGCCAGGTGGTCGTCGTTCTCCTCGCGGGCCTTGCGCACCGCTGTCCACCAGGCCTCGGTGCCCGGCTCCTCCTTGCCTGCAGCGGCCACGGCGTCCCGGATCTCGTCGTGGTCGCCGATCGCGTCGTCGGTCTCGTCGACGACGTCGCCCTCGGTGCTGTCGTCGTCGCCGGAGTCGCCGTACTTCAGCAGGTAGGGGTAGAACACCTCCTCCTCGCACGCGGCGTGCACGTCGAGCAGGCGGGCCAGGCCCTTCCAGACCAGGCCCAGCGCGCGCGGGTCGTCCCAGACGTCGTCGAGCAGGGCGAACTGGCGGCGCATGGTGTGGTGGTCCTCGAGGATGAAGTCGGTGACGTCGAGCACGGGGGACCTTCCGGTGGGCGGGCGGGACGCCGGGGGCACTCCCCGGTGGTGGCCCGGCCGAAACGGCAGGGCAGCCTCACCTGTCCGGGCGAGCCGACCGCGCGCCGGTCTCCCGTCCCGCGCGCCGGGGCTGCCACTGTGGGCGCATGCGCCGCTCCGCTCTGGCCCGAGGCATGGCCGCCGTCCCGCTGTCCGCCCTGGTCCTGCTGGCCGGGTGCGGCGGAGGGGACGCCGAGGAGGCCGGCGCCACGTCGTCGGCCGCGGCGACGTCGGCGACGTCGACCTCCGCACCGGGCACGGCGACGCCCAGCGGCAGCGACCCCGAGGGCGCCGGCGGTGCGCAGCCGTCGACCTTCCCGGCCGACACCTCCCCGGACACCGGCGAGGCGACCGCCGGCGAGGGACCGACCGTGGTCACCGCACTCCGGGTGGGGGACCAGGACGGCTTCGACCGGGTCGTGTTCGAGGTGTCGGGCAGCGCGGCCCCGGGCTGGGACGTCGCCTACGTCGACGCCGCGACGGCCGAGGGCAGCGGCGAGCCGGTCGACGTGCCCGGGACGACGTTCCTGCGGGTCACGTTGACCGGGATCACCAACCCCTACGAGGCGCCGGAGGTCACCGAGGTGGGCCGGGGCGCCTACCCGGGCCAGGGCGGTCCGGTGCAGGGCGTCTGGTTCGACTCGACGTTCGAGGGCCAGGCGCTGGCCTACGTCGGGCTGGACGCGGAGCGGCCGTTCCGGGTCTACGCGCTGACCGGCCCGAGCCGCATCGTCGTCGACGTGCAGGACTAGCCGAGGCTGGCGGTCAGCTCCACGCTGTCGTCCTCCACCGAGGTGCAGGTCAGCGACAGCGGGCCGGCGGTGACGGACTCCCCGGCCGCGCAGGAGACCTCGGCGTCGCCGACGGACAGCGTGGCCCGGCCGTCCTGCGTGCCGGCGAAGACCAGGGAGTTGCCCAGGATCGTCGCCTCGCTGCCCGAGCCGGTGAGGGTCGCCGTGCACTCGTTGCCCGAGCAGCTCACGTTGTTCGACGTGAGCGAGCAGCCGGCCACGGCGACGGCGGCGAGCAGCGGGACGGCGAACCGGGCGGCGCGGAGGGGCGTCATGCCCGGCAGCGTAGGGGTCAGCCGGTCGGCTGCGCGGGACCTTGCGTGGGCCCGTCCGAGGGCGTGGGCTCGCCGTCCTCGTCCCCGCCGTCCTCGTCGTCGCCGGTGGGCAGGGGGTCGACGTAGGTCCGCTGGATGGTGACCTCGGACTGGCCGAGCCCACCGAGGGTGATCTCGTCGTAGGCGGTGAGCTCGCCGGTGGCCGGGTCCAGGTACAGCACGGTGCACGACAGCGGCGTCGGGTCCTCGCCCTGCAGGCCGCGCAGCCCCGCACCGCCGGTGGAGCCCTCGACCATCAGCCGGGTGCCGTCGTCGAGCACCGAGACCTCGCGCTCGTGGGTGTGCCCGGCCAGCACCAGGTCGACCAGGCCGTCCAGCGGCGGGGCCTGCTTCGGGTCGTGGACCAGCGCGATCGACGGCGGCTCGTCGAGGGTGTCGACGAGGTCGGCGAGCTGCTCGCCGGACTCCTCGAGCGTCTCGGTGGCCCCGGTGGCGTCCTTGTCCGGGGTGAACCGGGGGTCCGGTGCGCCCACGACCTCGATGCCGGCGACGGTGGTCGCGGTGTCGTCGAGGACCACGGCGTTCGGCTGGGCCGCGACCGCGGCGGCGGTCACGGCGGAGTCGTGGTTGCCCCGGATGTAGACGTAGGGGACGTCGAGGTCGCCGATCCAGCCGAAGGTCTGGTTCTCCGCGGGGCTGCCCCAGTCGACGATGTCGCCGGTGTCCAGCACGCCGTCGACGTCGAACTGGGTGACGACCTGGCTGATCAGGTCGGCCCCGGCCGGGTTCAGGTGGATGTCGGAGACGTGCAGCAGGGCGACGCTCTCGCCGGTGCCGCTGGGGTCGGGCAGCGTGGAGACTGCGGAGTACAGCGTGCTGACGTTGGTGACCAGGTCCTCCAGGGAGGCTCGGTAGGCGTCGTAGCGGGCCACGATGTCCTGGGCGCTCCCGATCAGGCTGTTCGCGTTGACCAGCAGGCCGGTGTAGGTCGGCTGGCTGAGCGCCTCGGGCCGCCAGGTCGCGGCGCCCAGCCCGGCGGTGCCGGCCAGCAGGACGGTGGACATGCCGACGGCGATCAGCGGCTCCCGTCGGCGGCGCAGGGCCACCAGGGAGAACAGCGCAGCTCCGCCGATCCCGGCGGCGGCGGTCCGCCACGCCAGCTCGGTGACGGCGTCCCTCAGGTCCGCGCTGACCCGGTCGACCACGCCGTCGAGCTGGCTGGGGTCGGTGGCCAGCGCCTGCGCCCGCAGCTGGTCCACCCGGCGCAGCTGGACGTCGAGGCGGAGCGGGCCGTCGTAGGCGTCGACGGCCAGGGCGCCCAGCGGGGGGATCTCCAGCTCGGCGCCGCCGGTGGTCGCCGGGGTGAAGGCGACGGTGGCGTCGAAGGGACCGATGGGCGCCTCGACGCGACCCAGCAGCAGCACGCCGAGGGTGGCGCCGACCAGCGCCACGACGATGCGCTGCAACCAGCGGACCGTGGTCCGCAGCGCGGTGCGCGGACGGCGCTCGACGGTCTCGACCGGGGTCTCGTCCGCGTCCTCGTCCGGGGTGGCGGGCGTCGGGTCGGTCACCGGGGAGACGGTAGCGAGGCCCCGGTGGGGCCGCGCATCAGCTGTGGCGCAGCTGGCGGGAGGTGAAGACCCAGGCCCGCAGGGCGACGAACCGGACGGCGCCGATGGCCCCGGTGACGGCGCCGATCAGCAGCACCTGCACCTGCCAGGACGCCTCGCCGACCAGGTGGTCCAGGCCGGCCAGCGCGAGGGAGGTGGCCACCAGGCCGACGACGGCCAGGCCGCCGCCCTCCCACTGGGCGGTGAACCAGCCGACGCGGTCGCCGGCGTGGAAGGTGAGCCGGCGGTGCAGCTCGTTGGCCAGCAGGGTGGAGGCGATCGCGCCGACGAGGTTGGCCGGCTGGTCGCCGATGCCGTCGAAGGCGACGAACAGGGCGGCGTAGAGCACGCTGGACAGCAGGCCGACGAAGGCGAACCGGACGAACTGGGCGCTGCCCTGGTCGCCGTCCCGCAGCCGCTGCACCAGCCGGGCGGCGCGGTGCTCCGACTGCGCCCGGAGACCCTCGGCCGCCTCGGAGACGACCTCCACCGCGGGGTGGCGGCGGAGCAGGCTCGGGCAGGTCACGGTGACTCCAGGTTCGCGGTGGTGGTGCGGAGAACTCTTCGCACTCCGTTCGTGGGTAACCCAGGAGACGGATGTGCATTCCCCGTGCGGGACGGTAGTCCGGTGATGGTTGTCACAGGCAACCGACACGGCGCTCTAGGGTGCGCGGCATGAGGTCCGGGCTGCCTTCCCTCGCCGTCCTCCTGGTGGTGCTGGCGGGGTGCTCGGCACCGGCCGACGCGCCGGCCGCCGCGCCGACGACGGACACCCCCGCGGTGACCCTGCCCGCGGTGCCCGGCGTCGAGGGCGAGGTGGTGCTGCTGCGCACCGACGCCGCGGTCGGCGGGCAGGTCCACGTGCGGCTGACCGACACCGGGGACGCCGGCTTCACCCTGACCTCGGTGGCCCTGTCCAGCCCGGCCTTCGCGCCGCAGCCGGCGAGCGCGCAGACGGCGGTCTACGCCCCGCGGCGGACGATCGACCTGCCGGTGCCGTTCGGCGCCGTCGACTGCGCCGCCGCCGTCCAGCCGGTCGCCGCGGTGGTCGAGCTCGACCGGGGGAGCGGGCCGGAGCAGGTCACGGTGCCGCTGGCCGGGGACGACCTGGAGCTGGTGTTCGACGCGGAGTGCGCCGCCCAGCGGCTGGCCGAGCACGTCACGCTCTCCGTCGAGGGCCTCGTGCCCGACGGCGACCGGGTCAGCGGGTCCGTCGTCCTCACCCGGGTGGACGACGGCGGGGACGTCGTCGTCTCGTCGGTGGGGCGCAGCGTGCTGCTGGAGCCGGCGGTGCCCGACCTGCCGGCGACGCTGGCCGACGGGGACGACGAGTTGACCCTGCCGCTCACGGTCGGGCTGGCCACCTGCGACCCGCACGTGCTGGCCGAGACCAAGAAGCCGTTCGTGTTCGCCGTGGCCGTCGAGGCGGCGGGGGAGTCCGCGGTGGTGGACCTGCCGCTGTCCGACGACCAACGGGCGCAGCTGCAGGAGCTGGTGGACCGGGTCTGCGGCTAGTGGGGAGGGGGGCCGGAGGGGGAGCCGGCCACCCCGGATCAGGGGGTGCGGGGACGGCCGCGGAGCACCTGCAGCCAGGCGCCGGCGGTGCCGGTGACCCGCAGCCAGAAGTCCAGCTCCGCCGGGACCAGCAGCAGCCCGCCGAGGACGTCGGCGACGGTGCGGTGCGGCGCCCGCAGTGCCCGGACGGTCCCGGCGACCGCGCCGACGGCCAGCGGCAGCGCCCAGGACCACGGCGCGAACGGGACCACCCCGACCAGCGCGCCGAGCACGACGAGCCGGACGGCGAGGCCGGCCAGCAGGGTCAGCTGGGGTCGGTGCAGCCCGGCCGCGGTGCTGCGCCGGAAGCGGGTGCGCAGCGCGAGGGCGGTCCGCACCTCGCCGGCCCGCCGGTGGCCGGCGAGGGTGCGCAGGGTGAGCACCGGACCGGCGTGCGCCCGGGCGCCCGCGGAGGTGCGGGTGTCGCGGCCGGCCCGGCGCAGGGCGCGGACCAGCTGGTCGTCGGTGCCGGTCCAGGGTCCCGGGGTGCCCTGCTCGGCGGTCAGGTCGCGGAGGGCCTGGGCGTCGAGCACGGCGACCTGCCCGCCGAGGGCGTGGTCGGACCGGTCGCCGGCCAGCCCACGGGTGATCCAGGCGGTGTGCTCGCGGTGGTGGCGGCGGACGAGCAGGCGGGCGACGGGGGTCGAGCCCAGGCCCTGGTCGAACCCGAAGCGGGCGGTCGCGGCACCCGGTCGGGGCGCGGTGGCCAGGTCGGCGACGAGCAGCTCGAGGCAGTCGGGGGCCAGCACGGTGTCGGCGTCGACGACGGCGACCAGGTCGTGGCCGGTCTGCCAGCGGCGCCAGCCCTGGGTCAGCGCGCCGGCGCGACCGCCGGTGTTCTCGACGGTGCGCATGACCGTGACCCCGGGGAACCGGCGGGCGACCTGCTCGGTGTCGTCGGTGCAGCCGTCGGCGAGCAGGACGACGCGGTGCGGCACCCGGGTCTGCGCCTGCAGCGAGGCGAGGGTGTCGGCGACGGTCGCAGCGGCGTCGTGCGCGGGGACGAGCACCAGCAGCTTCGGGCCCGAGGGCGCCGGGGCGGGACGGCGACGGCGCAGGCGGGCGCGCAGCGGTCGGCCCCCGGTGCGCTGGGGCAGCACGCTGCCGCGGACGAGCGGCCGGGTCGTGACGACCTGGTCCTTGCCGGTCATGGCGTGCTCGCTTCCTGCAGGGTGCACCGGGACTCCGCCGACGCTAGGTGACCCTGCGTGGTCGCGGCATCCCTCGATCGGTGCCGACCGGGCCCTGAACGGGTGACCACCGACCCCGGCGGCTGCGTTCGGTCACCGCGGCCGCAGTCGGTCACCCGGCAGGGATCCGGTCACGGCACGCGGTGACCGGATCCCTCCCCGGTGACCGGGCGCGGCACGGGATCGCCGGGCCGTCGCGCCGCGGGACCGTAGGCTCGTCGGGCGGCGATCCGTCGCGGGCCTCTAGCTCAACTGGCAGAGCAGCGGACTTTTAATCCGCGGGTTGTGGGTTCGATCCCCACGGGGCCCACTCCCGTCGCGGCGTCCCCCGGTCGAGCTCTACGCCGATCGCGCGTCGTGGTCGATGATCACCCCGTGACCACGTCCGGACCGGATGCCGCCCGACCGGACGACCGCCCACCGTCGGGGGTGCGGGCGGTGGTCCGCCTGGTCGTCGCCGGCACGATCGCGTCGGTCGTCATCACGCACCTGGCCTACCTCGCGCTCGGGCTCACCTTCGACGCGCTGCCGGTGAAGCTGGTCGCGCACGGGCTGCCGTTCCTGATGCCGCTGGTCATCGCGCCGATCACGGCCATCCCGTGGGTCCGGCTGCAGAACCGGTTGGCCGCCGCGAACGCGCGCCTGGCGCAGGAGGTGGACCGGCGCACCGCGCTGCAGGACGAGCTGGAGCACCAGGCACGCACCGACCCGCTGACCGCGATCGCCAACCGGCGCGGGTTCTTCGAGGCCGCCGAGGCGATCGCGGTCGAGGGCGCCGTCGTCGTGCTGCTGGACCTGGACGACTTCAAGTCCGTCAACGACACCCTGGGCCACGCCGCCGGGGACGTCGTCCTGCAGGCGGTGGTCCGGGTCGTGGAGGGCGTGTGCCGGCCGCCCGGCGGGGTCGTCGGCCGGCTGGGCGGCGACGAGTTCGTCGCGCTGCTCCCGCCGGGCTGCGGACCCGTGGCCGCCCGGCTGCGGCAGCGGTTGGCCCGGCTGGAGGTGCCCGTCCCCGGACGCGGGACGGCGATCACCTCGGCCTCGGTCGGCGTGGTGGTCATGGCCGCCGGCCAGTCGGTCGACGAGGCGCTGGCCGTCGTCGACACCGGGATGTACGAGCGCAAGCGGGCCGTGCGCGGCCTCGCCTGACCAGCATCGGCTGATCACCCGGCCGTGGCGTCGGCCAGCGGTTCCGGGCACTCGCCGCCGCGCGAGGTCGCCAGCTCGACGTGCCACGCCTCGTTGGCGTAGGTGCGGCACAGCCCGTAGTCCGACCCGAACCGGCTCAACCAGTCCATCGCCTCGTAGGGCGCGACGTCGACGGCGCGGCCGGTGACGTGCTGGGAGTGCTCGGGGCTCAGCACGAACCGGCGGGCCTCCTCCACGCTGCCGTGCTCGGCCACGGCCTGGTCGAACAGCGACTGCTGCAGCGCGGCGCTGCGCCAGCCGCTGGTCACCTGCACCTGGACGCCGTCCCCGGCCGCCGCGGTGGTGGCGTCCTGCAGGGCGTCCAGCAGCGCCCGCTCCAGGTTCGACACCGCGGCCTGGCTGGTGTCGAACGGCGACAGCGAGGTGCCGTCGGGCAGGTAGCCGTCCTCGGGGCCGATCACCGTGCCCTCCGGGGTGGTCATGGTGGGGGACGGCGAACCGGCCACGGCGGTGCTGGCGCAGGCGGCCAGCACCAGCGACGACAGGAGCAGGGCCAGGGGACGGCGGGTGCGGGGCATGCAGCCACGCTCGCCGCCCAGGGCCCCGGCCACCTCCACCCGCGGTGCCGGGATCGGGCCGCCGGTGCCGACCGACCGGTACCCCAGGGGGATGTCCGATCGGCCGCGGGCAGCGATGCTCGTGCTGTGCAGCCACCCCCGGACGGCCCCGCCCCCCGCGGCTGGCTGGTCGACGCCCTGCCGGCGCTGGTCGTCGCCGGTGTCGGGCTGGTCGACGTCGTCCGGCTGTTGCCGTTCCTGCCCGGCCAGGGGGCGCAGCTGGCCGCCGTGGTGCTGGGCACCGTGGCCGCCGTCCTCACCTGGCGGCGGCTGCCGTCGCTGGGCATCGGGCTGGCCTGGCTGACCTGCGCGCTGCAGGTGGTCACCTACGTGCCGCCGCTGGTCACCCAGGTCGCCCTGGCCCTCGTCGCGTTCGGCGCGGCCCGCTGGGGCCGGCCGGCCACCGTCGCGGTCGCCGGCATCTCGTTGCCGCTGGGCGTGCTGATCGGCCTGCTGCTGTTCCGCGACGGCTGGTTCCCCGGCAGCGGCGGCAGCTTCCGCGAGGCCCTGGCCCCGCTCATCTCCAGCAGCACCACGCTGCAGGTCGGCGTCGTCGGTCTCGGGCTGGGCACGCTGGCGCTGCCGTGGCTGGCCGGGCTCGCCGTCCGGTTCCTGGTGCGGGCGCGGACCTCGCAGCAGCAGCAGCTGGCCGCCGAGGCCCGCGAGCAGGAGAGCGCCGAGGTCGCCCGGCTGCGCAGCGACCAGGCCCGGCTGGCCGCCGACGTGCACGACGTCGTCGGGCACTCCCTGGCGGTGATCCTGGCCCAGGCCGAGTCCGGCCAGTACCTGCCCGACGACGACCCGGCCCGCCTCAAGCAGACCCTGGCGGTGATCGCGACGTCGGCCCGCAGCTCGCTGCAGGACGTGCGCACCGTGCTGCAGGCCACCCGGTCCGACGGCCGGACGCCGGACGTCGTGCTCGCCGACCTCGACGACCTGGTGGAGGGCGTGCGGCGCAGCGGCCGGGAGGTCGTCGACGCGCAGACCGGGCGGCCGCAGCCGTTGCCGCCGGAGCTGGCGCAGGTGGCCTACCGGGTGCTGCAGGAGATGGTCACCAACGCCCTGCGGCACGGCCGGCGGGACGCCCCGGTGCAGGTCGACCGGATCTGGGACGACGGCCTGTGCCTGCGGGTGGCCAACGGCACCGACGGCGCCGCGCCGTCCCCGGGTGGGCGCGGCCTGGTCGGCATGCGGGACCGCCTCGCCTCGGTCGGCGGCCGGCTGGACGTCGAGCCCGGACCCGACCGCTTCGCCGTCACCGCCCGGCTGCCGGTCCGCCGGTGACGCAGGATGCCGGTGTGGACGACGACATCCGGGTGCTGCTCGTCGACGACCAGGAGCTCTTCCGCGCCGGCGTGCAGGTGATCGTCGATGCCCAGGAGGGCATGCGCGTGGTCGGCGTGGCCGGCGACGGCCACGAGGCGGTCCGCGCGGTCGAGGAGCTGGCGCCCGACGTCGTCCTGATGGACCTGCGGATGCCCGAGCTGGACGGCGTGGAGGCCACCCGCCGGATCCTGGCCCCGGACGCGGTGGCCGCCCGGGCCCGCCCGGTCCGGGTGGTGGTGCTGACCACCTTCGACCTGGACGACCGGGCGGCGACGGCGATCCGGCACGGCGCCAGCGGGTTCCTGCTCAAGGACACGACGCCGCTGCAGCTGCGCGACGCGATCCGTACGGTGCACGCCGGCAACGCCGTGCTGGCCCCGCGCGACCTGGCCACCCTGCTGGACAGCCGGCCGCCGGCGCGGTCGCCGGTGCCGCGGGTGTTCGGTGATCTGACGGAGAAGGAGCGCGAGGTGTTCGCCGCGGTGGCGCAGGGGTTGTCCAACGGCGAGATCGCGCGGGCGGCCTACCTGTCGGAGTCCACCGTGAAGACCCACGTCGGCGCGGTGCTGCGCAAGCTCGGCCTGCGCGACCGGGTGCAGGTCGTCGTCTTCGCCCACGAGCACGGCCTGGTCTGACCCACCCGGGCGACACGGGTGGGAAGCGATTGACTTTCGATAGGTATCTATCGAGACTCGATGCATGTCGCGCCGTGTCGGGGTCGTCCCGCTGCTCCGGATCGCCCTCGTCCTGCTGTTCGTCCTGCTGGTGTTCCTGCAGACCTTCGCCTTCCCGGGCCAGTTCGCCGCCCTGGCCCGCGAGGACGCCGACCTGGCCTGGGCGCGCTGGCCGCTGACCGCGGTCGCCGTGGGCACCCTGCTCGGGTTCGAGGTGGTCGTGGTGGCCACCTGGAAGCTGCTGGGCATGGTCGAGCGCGACCGCATCTTCACCACCGACGCCCTGCCCTGGGTGGACCTCATCGTGCGGGCCACCGCCGCCGGGGGTGCGGTCTTCGCGGTCGGCTTCGTGCTCGTCGGGTTCGCCGCCGAGGACCCCGGCCTGCCGCTGCTGCTCTTCCTGGTGCTCGTCGGCATCGTGGTCGTCGAGCTTGTCGTGCTGGTGCTGCGCTCGCTGCTGCGCCAGGCCACCGCGCTGCGCAGCGACCTGGACGGGGTCATCTGATGCCGATCCGGGTGCGCATCGACGTGGCGCTGGCGCAGCGCGGGCTGGGGGTGACCGAGTTCGCCGAGCTGGTCGGCCTGACCCCGGCCAACGTGGCGGTGCTGAAGAACGGCCGGGCCAAGGCGGTGCGGTTCAGCACCCTGGAGGCGATGTGCCGGGTGCTGGACTGCCAGCCCGGCGACCTGCTCGAGTGGGTCCCCGACACCGCCGACCGCACGTGACCGCCGTCGACGTCCTCGTGGTCGGTGCCGGCCTGGCCGGGCTGCACACCGCCACCGGGCTGGCCCGGCAGGGGCACGACGTCGTGCTGGTGGACCGGCGGGCCGCCCTGGACGGCGCGATCCGCACCACCGGCATCTTCGTGGCCAAGACCCTGGCCGACTTCGACCTGCCCGAGGACTGCCTCGGCCCACCGATCCACCGGGTGGTGCTCTACCCGCCGGGGCTGCGCGGTCCGGTGACGCTGGACAGCCCGCGGGAGGAGTTCCGGGTCGGTGACATGGGCCCGCTCTACCTCGCCGCCGCCCGCGACGCCGTCGACGCCGGCGTGCTGCTCGCCCTGGGCACCCGCTACGACGGGTGGGACGACGGCACCGCCACCCTGGTCGGCCCGGGCGGCACCAGCCGGGTCCGGGCCCGCTTCCTGGTCGGTGCCGACGGCGCCCGCTCCCGGGTCGCCGCGGACCTCGGGCTGGACCGCAACCGGCTGCTGCTGGCCGGCGCCGAGGAGGTCTACCCGGTGCCGCGGCACGACCGGCCGCCGACCTTCCACTGCGTGCTGGACCCCACGGTGGCGCCGGGCTACCTGGCCTGGGTGGTCGACGACGGCGAGCACGCCCACGTCGGGGTCGCCGGGCACGCCGACCGCTTCCCGCGCGGCATGCGGGCGGCGCTGCAGGAGTTCGCCGCCACCGCGCCGGGGCTCGCCGACGTCCCGCGCCCGGACGACGTGGAGAAGCGCGGCGGCCCGATCCCGGTCGGCGGGCTGCTCCGCCGGATCGCCGGGCCGGCCGGGCTGCTGGTCGGCGACGCCGCCGGGGCGGTCTCCCCGCTCACCGCCGGTGGCCTGGACCCCTGCCTGCGGCAGGCCGCGCTGGCCGTCGAGGTGCTGGACCGCGCGCTGCGCACGTCGTCCCGGGAGGTGCTGGCCGGCTACGACGGCGCGGCGCTGCCGGAGCGGTTCCGCGGCCGCCTGCTGCTGCGCCGGGGCCTGTCCGCGGTCCGCTCGCCGGCGCTGGTGAGCGCCGGGTTCCCGCTGCTGCGGACCCCGCCGGGGCGGGCGGTGGCCCGCGCCGTCCTCTTCGGGGACCGGTCGTTCCCCGACCGGGTCAGCGGCGGCCGCGGAGCCGGGGAGCCAGCACGACGCCCAGCAGGACCAGCGCGACGACCAGGATGACGATGTCGCCCCAGGGCCAGATCGAGCCGGTGTCGCCCTGCGCCAGCCCGTAGACCGCGTAGGCGCCCACGAGCACCGGGACCGCCGTCCACCAGACGGGGGTCTTCGGCTTCTCGGGGGTCGCGCCGGGGTCGGGATCGGCCACGCGGTCGGGGTCGGGAGCGGGGTCGGTCATGCCTGCACGGTAGTCAGCCCAGGACCGCCGACACGCGATCGGCGGCGGACACCAGCACCGGGCCGATCTGGCCGTCGTCCACGGCCTGGTCCACGAAGATGACGGCCAGCGCACCGGCGGCCGAGCCGTCGGGACGTCGCACCGGCGCGGCCACCGACCGCATGCCGGCGATGACCTCGCCCAGCGACGACACCCAGCCCCGCTCGCGCGCGGCCAGCAGCACCGGCCGGTCGTCGTCGCCGGGGGGCTCGGGGATGAGCAGGGCCAGCCCGGTCGCGCCCAGGTGGACCGGGTGCCGGTTGCCGGGGCGGAACGCCACGTGCGCGGGGGAGTCGCGGGGTTCCACGGCGTTCACCGTCACCGCCTCGTCGCCGTCCCGGACCACCAGGAACGCGGTCATGCCGAGCTCCCGCACCAGGCGGGCGAGCTCGGGGGTAGCGGCGGCCTGCAGGGTGCGCCGCACCGACCGGGACAGCCCGACGACGCCCAGGCCGACCCCGTAGCTGCCCTCGGCGTCCCGCTCGACCAGCCGGTGCGCCTCCAGCGTGCGCAGCAGCCGGTAGGCGATCGAGCGGTGCACGCCCACGGCGGCGGCCACGGTGGCGATGGACTGCGGTTCGCGGGTCGCCGCCAGGTGCTCGAGCACCCGGATGCCGCGGTCCAGCGTCTGGGACGCCGGGACCGCGTCGCTGTCCTCGCTCACCCGCCACCCTCCACGCCCGTGCCTGTTCGGGGATCAAACCATCCCGGACCCGTCCGGACGGCGTCGGCCGCGCGGTGATCGGATGCACACTGGGCAACGTTGCACAGTGTGCAGCGAAGGTGTCTGATGTCGTCGGTGACCACCACCGGGCTCCGCGAGCGCAAGAAGGCCGACACCCGGGCCGCGCTGGCGGCCGCGGTGCTCCGGCTGTCCTCCGAGCGCGGCTTCGACCACGTCACCGTCGAGGACGTCACCCGGGCCGCCGACGTGTCCTACCGGACGTTCTTCAACCACTTCGCCTCCAAGGAGGAGGCGCTGCTGCAGCCCGAGGGCGCCGGCCGGCCGGGCCTGGCGGAGCGGCTGGCCGAGCAGGACCCGGCGCTGCACCTGCTGGACGCCGTCCGGGCCGCGCTGCGCACCGAGCTCGAGCGGTTCGAGGCCGACGCCGGCACCTGGCGCGCGCGGTTCGCCGTCTTCGCCGCGACCCCGGCGCTGCTGCCCCGGCTGGTCGAGCTGTCGGCCAGCGACGAGCGGTCGATCGCCGGCGCGGTCGCGGCCCGCACGGGCACCGACGTCGACGCCGACCTCTACCCGGCCCTCGTCGCGGCCGTGCTGACCGCGGCGACCCGGGTGGCCGTCATGCGCTGGCACCGGATGCCCGACACCCCGCTGGCCGCCGTCGTCGACGAGGCGCTGGACGCCCTCGCCGCCGGCCTGCCCACCCCCTGACCCACCCCGTCGCGAACCAGAACAGGAAGGCACACCCGTGACCACCACCCAGGACCCGGCCGCCGGGACCGCTGCCAGCACCCGGGCGGTGATGGACCGCCGCCAGGTGCTGCAGGCCCTGTCCGGCCTGATGATGGGCGTGTTCGTGGCGATCCTCGCCGGGACCGTCGTGTCCAACGCGCTGCCCACGATCATCGCCGACCTCGGCGGCAGCCAGTCCGTCTACACCTGGGTGGTCACCGCCGAGCTGCTGGCGATGACCACGACCGTCCCGCTGTGGGGCAAGCTCGCCGACCTGTTCAGCCAGAAGCTGCTGGTGCAGTCCTCGCTGGGCCTGTTCGTCGTCGGCTCGCTGGCCTCGGGCCTCGCTCAGGACACCACCATGCTCATCGCCGCCCGGGTGGTGCAGGGCATCGGCGCCGGTGGTCTGACCGCGCTGGTGCAGATCGTGATGGCCGCGATGATCCCGCCGCGCGAGCTGGGCCGGTACGCCGGCATCTTCGGCGCCGTCTTCGCCGTCGGCACCGTCGCCGGACCGCTGATCGGCGGCGTCCTGGTGGACACCTCCTGGCTGGGCTGGCGCTGGTGCTTCTTCATCGGCGTGCCGTTCGCGCTGCTGGCGATCGTGCTGCTGCAGAAGACGCTGAAGCTCACCCAGGTCACGCGCGAGGGCGTCCGGGTCGACTGGCTCGGCGCGCTGCTGATCACCGCCGGCGTCTCGACGCTGCTGATCTGGGTGACCCTGGCGGGGAACAGCTACGACTGGGTGTCGGTGCCCAGTGCGCTGCTGGTGGCCGGCGGCCTGGTCGTGCTGGCCCTCGCCGTCTGGGTCGAGTCCCGGGTGTCGGACCCCGTCGTGCCGCTCACGATCTTCCGCAACCGCACCGTCGCCCTCACCGTCGTCGCCAGCGCCCTGGTCGGCATCGCGCTGTTCGGCGGGACGGTGTTCCTGAGCCAGTACTTCCAGATCTCGCTGGGCTACTCGCCGACCGCCGCCGGGCTGCTCTCGCTGCCGATGATCTTCGGTCTGCTGGTCTCCTCCACCGTCGCCGGCCAGCTGATCACCCGGACCGGCGTCTGGAAGCGCTACCTGGTCGTCGGCGCCGCGCTGATGACGCTGGGCTTCGGGGCGCTGGCCACCATCTCGGCGGACACCTCGATCGTGCTCATCGGGGTCTACATGCTGGTCATGGGCGCCGGGGTCGGCATGCTCATGCAGAACCTGGTGCTCGCCGCGCAGAACGACGTCCCCGCCGCGCAGCTGGGCTCGGCCACCTCGGTGCTGAGCTTCTTCCGCAGCCTGGGCGGCACCATCGGCGTCAGCGTCCTCGGCGCCGTGCTGGCCGCCCGGGTCGCCTCCGACCTGGGTGCCCTCGGTGGCGGATCGGGCTCCGGCGAGGCCGCGGTCCCGGACGTCTCCACGCTGCCGGCCGAGGTGCGCACCCTGGTGCAGGACGCCTACGGCAACGCCACCGCCGAGCTGTTCCTCATCGCGACCCCGCTGGCCGCGCTGGCCCTGATCGTCGTCCTGTTCATCAAGGAGAAGGCGCTCAAGACCACCACCGGCGCCCAGCGGCTGGAGGAGGAGCGCACCGCTCCCTGAGCGGCATGGTCTGATCACAGGGCCCCGGCAGAGCTGCCGGGGCCCTGTCCCGTGGAGGTACGAGTGCCCGAGGTCCTGCTCGAGGTCGCCGACGGCGTCGCCGTGGTCACCCTCAACGCGCCCGACCGGCGCAACGCCCTGACCCCGGCGATGGCCGCGGAGTTCATCGCGGTGCTGGACGAGGTCGACGGCCGGTCCGACGTCGGCGCGCTGGTGCTGACCGCGGTCGGCAAGAGCTTCTGCGCCGGCGGCGACGTGCAGACCCTGCTGGACGCCGGCCAGGACCCCGCCGCCGAGGCCGCCTGGGACGGCATGGGCGCGATCTACGACTCGTTCTACCGGCTGGGCCAGGTCGCCGTCCCGACCGTGGCCGCGGTCCGGGGGTCCGCCGTGGGTGCCGGGATGAACATGCTGCTGGCCGCGGACCTGCGGGTCGTGGCCACCGACGCCCGGCTGATCTGCGGGTTCCTCAAGCGCGGGCTGCACCCCGGTGGCGGTCACTTCGTGCTGCTGTCCCGGCTGGTCGGGCGCGAGGCCGCCGCCGCGATGGCGCTGTTCGGCGAGGAGGTCAGCGGTGCGCGGGCGGCCGAGCTCGGCCTGGCCTGGGCCGCGCTGCCGGCCGAGGACGTCGAGCCCCGCGCGCGGGAGCTGGCCGCCCGGGTCGCCGCCGACCCCGCACTGGCCCGGGTCGCCGTCGGCAACTTCCGCAAGGAGACCGGCCCGCCGCACGTCAGCTGGGAGATCGCCACCCAGTTCGAGCGGCCGGCGCAGATGTGGTCGATGCGCCGGTCCGCCGAACAGGGCTGACCCTCAGGTCGTCTTCTGCTCCTCGGGCTCCGCGCGGGCGTCGAGCTGGATCTCCTTGTCCGCGCGGGGCACGCCCTCGCGCAGCTCGATGGTCCGCTCGCGCTCGGCGTCGAGCTCCAGGCCGATCAGCAGGACCAGGTTGGTGATCCACAGCCAGACCAGGAAGACCACGACGCCGGCCAGCGCGCCGTAGGTCTTGTTGTAGCTGCCGAAGTTGGCCACGTAGAAGGCGAACAGCGCCGAAGCGACGATCCAGACGACCAGCGCGAACGCCGCACCCGGGGAGACCCAGCGGAAGCCGCGCAGCCGGACGTTGGGCGTCGACCAGTACAGGACGGCGATCATGATCGCGACGATGACCACCATCACCGGCCACTTGGCGATGTCCCAGACCGTGGTCGCGGTGCTGCCCAGGCCCAGGGCGTTGCCGATGGCGTCGGTGAGCGGGCCGGTCGCCACCACCGACAGCGCGATGAGCACCACGAAGAGGATGCCGATCAGGGTGATCAGCAGCTGCAGCGGCTTGAGGACGTAGAACTTCCGTCCCTCGGGCGTCTCCCAGATGACGTTGGCCGCGCGGGTGAACGCCCCGACGTAGCCCGAGGCCGACCACAGCGCCCCGGCCAGGCCGACGACCAGGCCGATGCCGGCGGTCGACGTGCTGCCGGCGACCTGCTCGATGACCCCGCTGAAGGTGTCCGCCGCGGTCCCGGGCGCCACCTGGTTCAGCACCTGGGTCAGCGCGTCGGTGACCTGCTGCGGGTCGAACACCAGCCCGACGATCGAGACCAGCGCGATCAGCGCCGGGAACATCGCCAGCACGAAGTAGTAGGTGAGCGAGGCGGCCCAGTCGGTGAGGTTGTCCTCGCTGGTCTCGCTGAGCAGCCGGCGGAAGGTGCCACCGGTGGTGGCCTTCCCCGGTGCGCCGGTCGGGGCGTGGTCGGCCCGGCCGCCGGCGGAGATCTGCTCGTCGCCGGGGGCCGGGTCGGCGGTGCGGGGTCGGCCGGTGTGTGCGCTGCTGGACATCGGTGCTCCGGGCGGTCGGTGTGGGCGGTGGTCTGCTTCCCCGTCCATGCCGCCGTGCCCCGCCCGTGCGCCCGGGAACCACGGACCGGTCCGGCGGGGGACGCAGCCCCCGCCGGGACCGGTCAGGCCGCCTGGCGGACCGAGGTCAGCCGGCGGCCGTGCTCGGCGGCCTCGACCTCGGCGGCCTCCTTGAGCTCGGCGGCCATCTCGGTGAAGTCGTCCAGCGCCGGGTTGACCCCGACCAGGGTGAACTCCCGGGTGACCACGGTGAGGTCGAGCTGCCAGACGTCGGCCAGGATGCGGCGCAGCCAGCCGGTGGCGTGGTCCCAGTCCTCGCGCGGGGTGCCGGCGCTGTAGTTGCCGCCGTGCACGGTCACCAGGACGGCGGGCTTGCCGGCCAGTGCGGGCTCGGCCCGCGGGCCCATGCGGGGGTCGGTGATGACCAGGTCGACCCAGGTCTTCACGTGCTGGGAGACGCCGAAGTTGTACAGCGGGACGGCGAGCAGCAGTGCCTCGGCGTCGACCAGCTCGTCGGTCAGCGTGGCAGCCAGGGCGAGGGCCCCGGCCTGCTCAGGGGTGCGCTGGTCGGCCGGCAGGTAGGAGCCGGCGACCGCGGCGCCCCAGGCGTCGGCCGGGAGCGGCTCGGTGCCCACGTGCCGGCGGGTGACGGGGGCGTCGGCGTTCCCGGCCTGCCACTTCGCCTCCACGATGTCGGCGATGGCGCGGCTGGCGGAGCCCTCGGTGCGGATGCTGGCGTCCAGGCGGAACAGGGACATGGCTACCTCGCTAGGTTCGTAGAGGTCGCTAGGAAAAACAGAGCGACGCCGCAGAAGCTAGCACGAGTACGCTCCACCCGTGGTCGACGACGTGCAGCACGAGCCCCGCGCCTGCGACGCGGCGCTGGCGCACGCGTTCGGCTTCCTGGGCAAGCGCTGGAACGGCATGGTGCTGGGGGTGCTCAGCGGCGGCCCCGCCACGTTCAGCGAGCTGCGCCGGGCGGTGGGCGGCATCAGCGACTCGGTGCTGTCCGACCGGCTCTCCGAGCTGGCGACGGCCGGTCTGGTGCAGCGCACGGTGGACGAGGGCCCTCCGGTCGGGGTGACCTACGCGCTCACCGCGACGGGCAGCTCGTTGACCCCGGTGCTGGACCAGCTGGCCGGGTGGGCGGCGCAGAACCTGCCCCCGCGCTGCCCGTCGGCGGGCTGACCCGCCTCAGCGGATCCCGCTGACCGGGGACCACTCCCCGGCGCACGCGGTGGCCCGCTCGACGTCCTCGAGCTCATCGGGTCGCCGTCCCCCGGCGCGCCGCTCGCCGGCCCGGCCCCACAGCGCCGCGGCTGCGGTGACCAGCGCGCTGCCGCCGCCGAGGATCGCCACCACGGTGAAGGACCCGCTGCTGGGCAACCCGGTGGCGTCGGCCGACCCGGCGACCACGGTGATGATCAGCGCGCTGGCCAGGGCGCTGCCCACCGAGCGGGTGATCGAGTTGACCCCGTTGGCCACGCCGGTCTCCGCCGGCTCCACGGCCTGCACGACCAGGGCCGGCAGCGCGGCGAAGGCCACGGTGACCGCGAGCTGGGTGAGCAGGCCGACCAGCACGACCACCCAGGGCGTGGCCCGCGCGGTGGCGAACAGGGTGAACCCGACCAGCCCGGACCCGGCGCCGATCAGCAGCGTGGTCAACCCGCCGATCCGGGCGACCACCTGCCCGGCGAACGGGGCCAGCACGATGCCCGCGACGCCGCCGGGCAGCAGGTAGACCACGGCCGCCTCGAGCGTCGACGCCCCGAACCCGTAACCCGCGGCGGCCGGCACCTGGACGAACTGGGTGACCGCGAGGAAGGAGGCGAACAGCCCGAACCCGGTCATCAGCCCGGCGATGTTGGGCACCAGCATCCGCCGGTCGGTGAGCAGCTGCGGGCGCACGAGCGGGTGGGTCCGGCGGCGCTGCAGCACGACCCAGCCGGCCAGCACGACGACCGCGCCGACCAGGCAGCCGATGGTGCCGGGGGAGCCCCAGCCCCAGGTGTGGCCCTGGGACAGCGGCAGCAGGAGCAGCACGAGCCCGGCCCCGAGGACGACGGCGCCCCACCAGTCGACGCCGCCGGTGGCGCTGGCCGGCCGGTCGGGCAGGGCCCAGGCGGCCAGCGCGAGGGCCACCAGGGCGATGCCCAGCCCCAGCCAGAACGGGCGGTGGTAGTCCCCGCCGTCGGAGGTGAGCAGGCCGGTGACCACCAGGCCGATGACGCCGCCGACGGCCAGCGTGCTCGACACGATCGACATGGCCACGGTCAGCCGGGCGGCGGGCAGCTCGCGGCGCAGGATCGAGATGGACAGCGGGAACAGCCCGTAGGAGGCCCCCTGCAGCACCCGGGCGACCAGCAGCAGCGGCAGCGAGGTGGTCAGGACGGCCAGCAGCGTGCCGACGCTGATGACGACGAGGACGCCGAGCACGACCCGGCGCTCGCCGAGCGTGTCGCCCAGCCGGCCGATCACCGGGGTGAGCACCGCCGCGGCCAGCAGGTTCGCCGTCAGCACCCACCCGGCGGCGCCGGCGCCCACCCCCAGCTGCTCGGCGATGACCGGCAGCATCGGGACGACGAGGGACTGCAGCAGGGACAGCGTGGTGACGGCGAGTGCCAGCGTGAGCACCAGCAGCCCGGCCGCGGGGGTGCGGGTGCGCACGGGTCCTCCTGGGGGTGGGTCGACGACGGAGACGGTTGCATCAGACCACGACCGCGCGGGCCGTGAGGAGCGTTACCCAACGTTCACCTGGGTTCCTGCAGGAACGGGGTTCAGATGCCGAAGATGCGGGCAGGACGGTTTCGGACGTCGCGCCGGTGACTGCTGGTGCTTGTTCGACAGGATGGGGAGACAGACCCGATGGTGTTGTGGCCGCTCGTGACCCTCGTGGGGTTCCTGCTGCTGACCGGAGTGGTGATCATGATGGGGACCCACTCGACCTCCCGCTACGAGGCCGAGAAGCGCACCGCCTCCGCCCCCCGGGCCCGGCACGCCGCCGAGCCCGCCTCGGCCCCGGTCTCGGCCTAGCTCAGAACCAGCCGGGCTGCGCCTCCAGCGTCGTCCGGTCCAGGCTGGCCAGCAGGTCCAGCTGCGGCCCCGTGCGGGGCAGCTCGTACCGCTGGAAGTACCGCGCCGCGGCGCGCTTGCCGGCGTAGAAGTCACCGGTCGCGTCACCCGCGGCCAGCACCTGCTCCAGCCAGAGCCAGGCCACGACGACGTGCCCCACGGCCTCCAGGTAGACCGTCGCGTTGGCGAGGGTGACGTCGGGGTCGCCGGCCGCCCAGAGCGCCGCCGTCACCTCGCCCACCCGGGTCACCGCGGCGTCGACCTCCGCGGCGAACCCCGCCCACTCGGTGCCGGCCGCCCGGGCCGTCGTCGCGGTGATGGTCTCGGCCAGCACCCGCAGCCCCTCGCCGCCGCCGGCCACCACCTTGCGGCCGAGCAGGTCCAGGCCCTGGATGCCGACGGTGCCCTCGTGGATGGGGTTGAGCCGGTTGTCCCGGTAGAACTGCTCGACCGGGAAGTCGCGGGTGTAGCCGTAGCCGCCGTGCACCTGGATGGCCAGGTCGTTGGCGACCAGCCCCCACTGGGACGGCCAGCTCTTGGCGATCGGGGTGAGCACCTCGAGCAGCGTGTGCGCCCGGGCCCGCGCGTCCTCGGTGTCGGCGGTCGTCTCCTCGTCCACCAGCTTGGCGCAGTAGAGGCCCAACGCCAGGCCGCCCTCGACGTAGCTCTTGGCGGCCAGCAGCATCCGGCGCACGTCGCTGTGCTCGACGATCGGCACCGGGGGAGCGGCCGGGTCCTTGCCCGCCGGCGGGCGGCCCTGCGTGCGGGTGCGGGCGTACTCCACGGCGTGCAGGTAGCCGGTGTAGCCCAGCGCCGTCGCGCCCAGGCCGACGCCGACCCGGGCCTCGTTCATCATGTGGAACATGGCCGCCAGGCCGCGGTTCTCGCTGCCGACCAGCCAGCCGACTGCACCGGGGGCGCCACCGGGGGTGTGCACGCCCTCGCCGAAGTTCAGCAGGGTGTTCGTCGTCCCGCGGTAGCCCATCTTGTGGTTCAGGCCGGCCAGCACGACGTCGTTGCGCTCGCCCAGGCCGTCCCCCTCGGGCAGGAACTTCGGGACGACGAACAGCGAGATGCCCTTCACCCCGGCCGGTCCGCCCGGGACCTTGGCCAGCACCAGGTGGACGATGTTCTCGCTGAGCTCGTGGTCCCCGCCGGAGATCCACATCTTGGTGCCGGTGAGCCGGTAGGTGCCGTCGTCCTGGGGCACGGCCTTGGTGGTGATGTCGGCCAGCGAGGAGCCCGCCTGCGGCTCGGACAGCGCCATCGTGCCGAACCAGCGGCCCTCGGCCATCGGCCGGACGTAGGTGTCGATCTGCTCCTGGCTGCCGTGGGCGAGCAGCAGGTGGGCGTTGGCCATGGTGAGGAACGGGTAGGCCGAACTGCCCACGTTGGCCGCCTGGAACCACGCGGTGGCGGCCTTGCTGACCACCTGGGGCAGCTGCATGCCGCCGAGCTCCTCGGGCAGCGTGCCCGCGGCCAGCCCGGCCTCGCCGAACACCTTGAGCGCCGCGGCCACCTCGGGGATCAACACCACCTTGCCGTCGACGACGTGCGGCTCGTTCTCGTCGGCCTTGCGGTTGTGCGGCGCGAAGTGCTCCGTGGCGATCTCGGCGGCCAGGTCCAGGACGGCGTCGAAGGTCTCCCGGTCGTGCCCGGCGAACCGCTCCCGCTCCGTCAGGGTCTCCACCTGCAGCCACTCGTGCAGCAGGAAGTCCAGGTCGCGACGGGACAGGATCAGGGAGTCGGCCACGCCCGCCACGGTAGGCCGGGCGTCAGAGGAAGGCGCGCAGGGCGGCCACGGTCTCGGCCGGGCGCTCGTCGACCAGGAAGTGCCCGGCGTCGACGGCCTGGCCGGTCACGTCGTCGGCGCGCTCCCGCCAGACCGCCAGGACGTCGTCCGGGCCGGTGCCGACGACGCCCTTCGACCCCCACAGCACCAGCAGCGGGCAGGTGACCCGGCGCCCGGCGGCGGCGTCGGCCTCGTCGTGCTCCAGGTCGACCGAGGCGCCGGCCCGGTAGTCCTCGAGCATGGCGTGCCGGGTGGCGGGGTCGGCGAAGCAGCGTTCGTACTCGGCGAGCTGGGCCGGGGAGTAGGCGTCCAGCGCCGCGCTGCCCCAGCCGCCGAGCAGGCTGTGCAGGTAGCCGACCGGGTCGCCGGCGATCAGCCGCTCGGGCACCGGCTCGGGCTGCAGGTAGAAGAACCAGTGGTAGTAGGCGGTGGCCAGCCGGCGGTCGACGTGGCCGTAGACGTGGGTGGTCGGCAGCACGTCGAGGACGGCGGCCCGCTCGACGGCACCCGCGTGGTCCAGGGCCAGCCGATGGGTGACCCGGGCGCCGCGGTCGTGGCCCACCACGGCGTAGCGCTCGTGGCCCAGCTCCCGCATCAGCGCGGCGACGTCGGCGGCCATCGCGCGGAAGGAGTGCCCGGCGTGGCCCTCGCCGTCGGCGGGCTTGCCGGAGTCGCCGTAGCCGCGCAGGTCCGGGACCACCAGGGTGTGGTCGCGGGCCAGGTCCGGGGCGACCGAGGACCACATGACGTGGGTCTGCGGGTAGCCGTGCAGCAGCAGGAGCGGCGGCCCCTCGCCCAAGGTGACCGCGTGCACCGTCGTCCCGCCGTGCTCGTGCTCCACGTCGGTGTGCACGACGGCGGAGCCGGGGAACAGCGGGTCGGTGGCCATGCGCCCACCCTGCCCCTCCGGGCCCGTGCACGCACGAGGCCCCCGGCCGCGGGGTGCGGTCGGGGGCCTCGGTGCGGTGCTGGTCGATCAGCTGTCGCGGCGGTCACCGGGCAGGTGGTCGGCCGGGATGCTGGCCAGGCCGGTCGGGGTGTCGCCGTCCCCCTCGTGCTTGCCGTGGTCGGCCGCGGCGGTGTCCTCGTGCCGGCCCAGCGGCTGGTCGGCCACCCGGGCGTGCCGACCGGTGTCGGTCAGCGTGTCCGTGTCCTGCGCGGGGTCCGCGGTCGGGGCGCCGTCCTGGGAGGGAGCGCCCGTGGCGGCGGCCGAGGTGGGTGCCGCGGCGCCGGCGGCGTTGGCCGACCGGGTGGCGGCGTCCGCGGAACCCTCGCCCTCGGCCTGGCCCTGCATGCCCGAGGTGGTGCGCAGCTCGAGCTGGGGCAGGAAGACCAGGACCAGGAAGCCCAGGGCGACGACGCCCGCGGCGATGAGGAACACCAGGTCGATGGAGCTGGAGAACCCGTCCTTGAACGGGGCCGCCAGCGTCGCGTCGATGCGCTGGAAGATCGACGTGTCGGCCAGGTCCGTGCCCGCACCCTGCAGCTGCGCCGCCTGGTCCGGGTTCGCGGCCGCCGCGGCCTGGAAGGCCTCGGTGCCCTGTGCCTGGGCGTAGGCCGCCGGCACCTTGTCGCCCAGCGCGGAGAACAGCACCGACAGGAACGCCGCGGTGCCCAGGGTCCCGCCCATCTGGCGGAAGAAGGTCACCGAGGAGGTGGCCACGCCGATCTCGCGGGGGCTGACGGCGTTCTGCACGGCCAGGATGATCGGCTGGAAGTTCCAGCCCAGGCCGACGCCCAGCAGGACCATGAACGGCACCAGCGACCACACCGAGGTGTCGGAGTCGACGATGAACGACAGGCTCACCAGCGCGATCACCATGAGCACGACGCCGACCATGGGGAACAGCCGGTACTTGCCGGTGCGGGCGATGATCTGGCCGGCCGAGATCGAGCCGAGCATGATGCCGCCGACCAGCGGGATCATCTGCAGGCCGGCCACGGTCGGGCTGGAGCCGTGCACGATCTGCAGGTACTGCGGGAGCAGCAGGATGCCGCCGAACATGCCGGCGCCCAGCACGATCGAGGACAGCGCGCTGATCGTGAAGGTGCGGTTCTTGAACATCCGGATGGGCAGCAGGGCGTCGTCGCCGTAGGAGCGCTCGGCGAGGAAGAACCAGACGAAGCCCAGGGCGCCGACGACGTAGGCGATCAGGGCCTTCGGGTCGGTCCAGCCCCAGGTGCGGCCCTGCTCGGCGACGATCAGCAGCGGGACCAGGAAGACGATCAGGCCCAGCGCACCCGGCCAGTCGATCTTGTGCCGGTTGCTGCGCACGGGCAGGTGCAGGTTCTTGAAGACGACGGCCAGCGCGATGGCGCCCAGCGGGACGTTGACCCAGAAGATCCAGCGCCAGCCGGCGAGGCCCAGGATCGAGTCCTGACCGGCGAGGAAGCCGCCGATGACCGGGCCCAGCACCGAGGAGGTGCCGAAGACGGCCATGAAGTAGCCCTGGTACTTGGCGCGCTGCCGGGGCGGCACGATGTCGGCGATGATCGTCAGCGCCAGCGACATCAGGCCACCGGCGCCGATGCCCTGCAGGGCGCGGAACGCGGCGAGCTCGTACATCGAGGTCGAGATGCCGCAGAGGAACGACCCGACGACGAAGACGCTGATCGCGAAGATGAAGAACGGCCGGCGGCCGTACATGTCGCTCAGCTTGCCGTAGAGCGGCGTGGCGATCGTCGAGGTGATGAGGAAGGCGGTCGTCGCCCAGGCCTGCAGGTCGTAGCCCTGCAGGTCGTCGGCGATGGTCCGGATGGCCGTGGAGACCACGGTCTGGTCCAGTGCGGCCAGGAACATGCCCAGCAGCAGGCCGACCAGGATGGTCATGATCTGCCGGTGGGTGAAGGCCCCGGAGGCGTCCGGTGCCGCGGCGGCCGCGCGGGCGTCGCGCTTGTCGGCTGCCGCGCCTGCGCGGTCGGTGGTCTGGGTCATCGGTCCTTCTCGGGGGTGGGGAGGGAGGGATCGGGCTGGGCGATCGTGGTCAGCTCGGGGAGGACGGCGGTGAGGTCGTCGACGAACCGGTGCAGGTGGCTGGTGAAGGTGCCCAGCTCCTCGGCGGTCCAGTCGTTGGTGACCCGGTCGAAGAGGGCTTCGCGCTCGGCGCGCATCGTGGCGGTCACGGCCTCGCCGGCGTCGGTGACGACGAGGTTGCTGGCCCGGCCGTCGGTGGCGTCGGCGACGCGCCGGACGAGGCCGCGCTCGACGAGCAGCGCGACGTGCCGGCTGACGGTGGAGGGGTCGGCGTGCACCATCTCGGCCAGCGCGCTCTGCCGCTGCGGGCCGTAGCGGACCAGCGGGAAGAGCAGCACGTGCGCGGCGCGCTCGCGGGCGGCGTCGTCCTGGCCGGCGATGGTGGTCTTCAGGGCGTGCACCACGCGCATGAGGCGGGACACCTCGTCGGACAGTGCGTGGGCACCCGCGTCGTGCACCTGGCAGGGCGCCATGGTGAGGGAGTCGGTCATGCGGTCCTCGGGGAGGGAGGTACGGCTCCGCGGTGGCGGAACGGTTGGACGATACAACTCGTTGCGCGGTACATGCAATCAGTTGCAGGGTGCATGTTGATGTGATGTGCGCAACCCGTTGCGCGGCGCAACCGGGACGACCGGGTGGCCGGCGGGTGGGACCCTGGGGGAGCGACCCCGGTACCGGCGGGTCGCGATCCCCGCACGAGAGGACGACGGCACCGCCGTGAGCACCGAGCACGACGAGCTGCGGTCCCGGCTGCCCGCGCTGACCCTCGAGGACGAGCACCGGCTGCGCCGCCGTCTGGACCAGCTCCGCGGGGTGCGCGACCCGGCGGCCCGCGCCCGCAAGCACGAGCAGATCGCCGCCGACGTCGTCCGCGCCGAGGCCCGGATCGCGGCGCGCGCGGCCGCCGTCCCGGTGGTCACCTACCCCGAGCAGCTGCCGGTCAGCCAGCGCAAGGACGACATCGCCGATGCGATCCGCGACGCCCAGGTCGTCGTGGTCGCCGGCGAGACCGGGTCGGGCAAGACCACCCAGCTGCCCAAGATCCTGCTGGAGCTCGGCCGCGGCGTGCGTGGCCGGATCGGGCACACCCAGCCGCGCCGGATCGCCGCCCGCACCGTGGCCGAGCGGATCGCCGAGGAGCTGGGTTCCTCGCTGGGCGAGGTGGTCGGCTACAAGGTGCGCTTCACCGACCAGGTGAGCGACACCAGCCTGGTCAAGCTGATGACCGACGGCGTGCTGCTGGCCGAGGTGCAGCGCGACCGGCTGCTGCGCCAGTACGACACGATCATCGTCGACGAGGCGCACGAGCGGTCGCTGAACATCGACTTCCTGCTCGGCTACCTGGCCCAGCTGCTGCCCCGCCGTCCCGACCTGAAGATCATCATCACGTCAGCGACGATCGACGTCGACCGGATCGCCAAGCACTTCGGCGACGCACCCGTCGTCGAGGTCTCGGGCCGGACCTTCCCCGTCGAGGTCCGCTACCGGCCGGTCGTGGACCCCGACGACCCCGAGGCAGACCCCGACCGGGACCAGACGACGGCGATCGTCGACGCCTGCCGCGAGCTCGTGGCCGAGGGGCCGGGCGACGTGCTGGTGTTCCTGGCCGGCGAGCGGGACATCCGGGACACCGCCGACGCCCTCGGCGAGGCGGCCCTGGGCAGCACCGAGATCCTGCCGCTCTACTCGCGGCTGTCCGCGGCCGACCAGCACAAGGTCTTCCAGGCGCACACCGGACGGCGGATCGTGCTGGCCACCAACGTGGCCGAGACGTCGCTGACCGTGCCCGGCATCCGCTACGTGGTGGACCCCGGGACGGCGCGGATCAGCCGCTACAGCCATCGCACCAAGGTGCAGCGGCTGCCGATCGAGGCGATCAGCCAGGCCTCGGCCCGGCAGCGCTCGGGCCGCTGCGGGCGCACCTCGGACGGCATCGCCATCCGGCTGTACTCGCAGGAGGACTTCGAGGGCCGCCCGGAGTTCACCGACCCGGAGATCCTGCGCACCAACCTGGCCTCGGTGCTGCTGCAGATGGCCTCGCTGGGCCTGGGCGAGGTCGAGGACTTCCCGTTCCTCGACCCGCCGGACCGCCGCTCGGTCGCCGACGGCATCGCGCTGCTGGAGGAGCTCGGCGCGCTGACGCCCGAGGGGAAGCTGACCGAGACCGGGCGGGCGCTGGCCGCGCTGCCGCTGGACCCGCGGTTGGCCCGGATGGTCGTGGAGGCCGACCGGCGCGGGGTGCTGGAGGAGGTGCTGGTCATCGCCGCCGGGCTCACCGTGCAGGACGTGCGCGAGCGGCCCGCCGACGCGCAGGCCGCCGCCGACCAGAGCCACGCCCGCTTCGCCGCCGAGGACTCCGACTTCACCTCGATCCTCAACCTGTGGCGCTACCTCGGCGAGAAGCAGGCCGAGCTGTCGGGCAACCAGTTCCGCCGGACCGTCAAGCGCGAGTACCTGCACTGGCTGCGGATCCGGGAGTGGCAGGACCTGCACGGCCAGCTGCGCGGCACCGCCCGCCGGCTGGGCATGACCACCGGCGAGCTGGCCGCCGAGCCCGACGAGCGCGGGGTGCACACCGCGCTGCTGTCCGGGCTGCTGTCCCAGGTGGGGCTGCAGCAGGACCTGGGGAAGGACGCCTCGCCCGGGGACAAGCGGCGGGGCTCCCGGGAGTACCTGGGTGCCCGCGGCGCGAGGTTCGTCATCGCGCCCGGGTCGGTGCTGACCCGCAGGCCGCCGCGGTGGGTGGTCGCCGGGGAGCTGGTCGAGACCAGCCGGCTCTTCGCCCGCCGGGTGGCCCGGGTCGACCCGGAGACCATCGAGAAGCTGGCCGACCACCTGGTCAAGCGGCAGTACAGCGAGCCGCGGTGGGACGCCAAGCGCGGTTCCGTCGTCGCCACCGAGGGGGTCACGCTCTACGGGATCCCGCTGGTGGTCGGCCGCCGGGTGCAGTACGGCTCGATCGACCCCGTCGTGAGCCGGGAGCTGTTCATCCGGCACGCGCTGGTGCAGGGGGAGTGGCAGACCAACCACCGGTTCTGGGCGCACAACCAGGCGGTGATCTCCCAGGTCACCGAGCTGGAGGAGCGGGCCCGCCGGCGCGACCTGCGGGTCGACGACGAGACGGTGTTCGAGCTGTACGACGCCCGGGTCGGCGCCGAGGTGGTCAGCGCCCGGCACTTCGACACCTGGTGGAAGCAGGCCCGCCGCCAGCACCCGCACCTGCTGGACTTCACCCCGGCGATGGTCACCGACGCCGCGGTCGCCGAGCAGGTCGCGGCCGGCGACTTCCCCGACGAGGTGCACCTGACCCAGGGCCTGGTGCTGCCGCTGAGCTACGCCTTCGACCCGGGTGCGGCCGAGGACGGCGTCACCGTCGACGTCCCGCTCGGCGTGCTGGACACCGTGGCCGAGCAGACCTCGGGCGCCTCGCTGGCCTGGACGGTGCCCGGCCAGCGCGAGGAGCTGGTGACCGCGCTGCTGCGCGGGCTGCCCAAGCAGCTGCGCCGCGGACTGGTGCCCATCCCGGACCGGGTGCGCGAGGTGCTGCCGCACGTCGAGCCCACCGAGCCGCTGCTGCCGGCGCTGGAGCGGGAGATCCGCCGCGCGGTGGCGGTGCAGGTGCCGCACGACGCGTGGGCGCCGGACAGCGTGCCCGACCACCTGCGGGCCACGTTCCGGGTGCTCGACGACCGGGACCGGCCGCTGGCCACCGGCAAGGACCTGGCGGCGCTGCGTCGCCAGGTGGCCGGGGAGTCCCGGAGGTCGCTGGCCCGGGCGTCGGCCGACGTGTCCCGCACCGGGCTGACCTCGTGGACGCTGGGCACGCTGCCCGAGACCGTGCAGGTCGACCGGCAGGGCCACCTGGTGACGGCGTACCCGGCGCTGGTCGACGAGGGCGCCACGGTCGGCGTCCGGGTGGTGCCGACCGCGGCCGAGGCCTCCCGGCTGACCTGGCTGGGCGCCCGCCGGATGCTGCTGCTGGCCGTCGGGTCGCCGGCGACCAAGGTGGTCAAGTCCCTGCAGCCGCGCACCCGGTTGGCGCTGCAGTTCAACCCCGACGGCGAGATCCCCGCGCTGGTGGCCGACTGCGTGGACGCGTCGGCCGACGAGCTGATCGCGCTGCACGGCGGTCCGCCGCGGACATCGGAGGCGTTCGCCGCGCTGGTGGAGGCCTCGCGGACCCAGCTGCACACGCTCACCGCCGAGACCGTGCGCCGGGTCGAGGCCGTGCTGACCCAGGCGCGCGAGACCGCGATCGCGATCGGTGCGGCACCGGGTCGCGGCGTGCCGGCCGCGGTGGTGGCCGACCTGCGGGCGCAGATGACCGGGCTGCTGCACCGTGGCTTCGTGGCCACCCTCGGCCACCGGCGGCTGCGCGACGCCGTCCGGTACCTGGCGGCGATGGCCGTGCGGCTGGAGAAGCTGCCGGCCAACGCCGGGCGGGACGCGGTCTGGCAGGCCCAGGTGGAGGCGGCCGCCGACGAGTACCGCCGGCTGCGCACCCGGGTGCCCTCGGTCGGCGGGCCCGACGACCCGGTCGCCCGGATCCGGTGGATGGTGGAGGAGCTGCGGGTGTCGCTGTTCGCACCGTCGGTGGGCACACCCCGCTCCATCAGCGAGCAGCGCATCCACAAGGCGATCGACGCCCTCGGCTGACCGGGACTGTTTGTGATCGCCCGACTTCGGGGACGGCACACGGGACCGTCCATCGACGAAGGGTCCAGAACACGATGAGCAAGCACAGTGCCGAGGGCCAGCTCGAGTCGCACACCGAGGCGGCCGGCGAGGGCCTCAGCGACCGCGAGATGGTCGAGACCGTCGCGGAGCAGACCGACAGTGCGTCGGAGAACGCCCAGAACGCGGGCAAGGACTGGGACGGCGACCCCTCGGACGCCCCGAAGCCGACCGAGTAGGGCTCAGGCCCGCGACGGCTCCGGCAGGACGACGTCGCGGGCCGCCCCCCACCCCGCCCACGCCATGGGCACCAGCAGCACGAGCAGCAGGCCCAGCGACCACGACCAGCCACCGGTGAGGTCGTGCAGCGCACCCAGCACGACCGGGCCGGTGGCGGCCACCAGGTAGCCCAGGCACTGCGCCACCCCGCCCAGCCGGGCCGCGGTCAGCGGCGTCGCGCTGCGCAGCACGATCAGCGTCAGGGCCAGGGCGAACCCGCCGCCCTGGGCCACCCCGAACAGCGACACCCACACCAGGGTCCCGGTCGCCGGCAGCACCAGCAGCCCGGCCAGCCCCGCGGCGTAGCAGGCCAGCAGCAGCACCACGAGCGGCCGCTGCCCCCGGGAGCCCTGCTGCAGCCGCCCGGCCAGCGTCGGCGCCAGGAACGCGCCCACGGCGCCGGTCACCGTGGCCACGGCCAGCAGCAGCCCGCCCTCCGCGGTCGGCAGGCCGGCGTCGGTCAGCAGCGTCGGCAGCCAGGCGGACAGGCCGTAGAACTGCGTGCTCTGCATGCCCAGGAACAGCGTCACCCGCCGGCCCAGGTCGTGCCGGAGCAGGCCCCACGACGCACCGGGGGCGGCCACCGCACCGCGGGCGGCCCGGCCGGTCCCGGCGACCGGCAGCCAGACCGCCAGGGCCAGGACGGCCAGCACGCCCCACATGGCCAGCGCGTCCCGCCAGTCCAGGCCCAGCGCCCGGCCCAGCGGCACGGTGAGCCCGGCGGCCAGCGCCGCGCCGATGTTCAGCGCGGCGGAGTAGACGCCCATCACCAGACCGGGCTGGGCGAACTCGCGCTTGACGTAGGCGGGCACCAGGACGTTGGCCACCGCGATCGCGCCGCCGGCGACCACGGTGCCGCCGTAGAGCGCGCCGACCGGGGTGAGCAGCCGCAGCGCCGTCCCGACGGCCAGCAGCACCAGCGAGGCGGCCACGGCGGTCTCCAGGCCGACCTTGCGGGCCAGCCGCGGCGCGACCGGGGCGAAGGCGCCGAAGCACAGCACGGGCAGGGAGGTCAGCAGCCCGCCGAGCGCGCTGGACAGGCCGGTGTCGGCCCGCAGGTCGCCGAGCAGGGGGGCCACGCCCACCACCGCCGGCCGCTGGTTCAGCGCGACGACGACCACCGCCACCACCAGCAACCAGGGTGCGACCCGGGCCGTCGTGGACGTCGCGACCGGACCCTGTGCACCCACCCGGCCAGCAGACCACGCCGCCCGGGCGGGGACGTCGACCGGGGTCGGTGGCACTCGGTGCCCACAGGGGTGGTCCCGCTCACACGCGCCGTGCGACAGTGACCGGGAGCACCCCGTCCGAGCTGTCGGTCGGGGCGCGTTCCACCCCCTCGTCCAGCAGCGGAAGCGAGCGCATGAGCATCCTCGGCACCAGGGTCGTCCGCACGGAGGACCCCCTCTTCCTCACCCGTGGGGCGGTCTACACCGACGACCTCACCGACCCCCGTCTCGCCGGCGCGGTGCACGCCACGTTCGTGCGCTCCACCGTCGCGCACGGCACCGTCACCTCCGTGGACACCTCGGCGGCCGCCGAGGCCCCCGGTGTGGTCGGCGTCTACACCGCCGCCGAGCTGGGCGACCTGCCCCCGGTGGCCCCGCCGCTGCCCTTCCTCGACGCCGGCTTCTCCCGGCCGTGGCTGGTCGGGGTCGGCGAGCGCGTGCACTTCGTCGGCGACCTGGTGGCCGTCGTCCTCACCGAGGAGCGCTACCAGGGCGAGGACGCCGCCGAGATGGTGGTCGTCGACATCGACCCGCTGCCGGCCGTCGTCGGCACCGCCGCGGCCAAGACCGACGGCACGATCCTGTTCCCCGCGGTCGGCACCAACAAGGTCGCCGCGTTCGGCGAGCCGGCGCCCGAGGACTTCTTCGCCGACTGCGAGGTCGTCGTCCGCCGCGAGATCGTCAACCAGCGGGTGGCCGCCGCGCCGCTGGAGACCCGGGCCGCCTCGGCCGCCTGGGGCGAGGACGGCCGGGTGACCATCTGGTGCACCAACCAGGGCGCCCAGCAGGCCAAGGGCCAGATCGCCGGCTGGCTGGGCCTGGACCCCGCGCTGGTGCACCTGATCACCCCCGACGTGGGTGGTGGCTTCGGCGCGAAGATCGGCGCCGACCAGGAGTACGCCTTCGTGGCCTGGCTGGCCCAGCAGTCCGGTCGGCCGGTCCGCTGGACCGAGAGCCGCTCGGAGAACATGACCGGGATGCTTCAGGGCCGCGCGCAGGACCAGGTCGTCACCATCGGCGGCAGCCGCGACGGCCGGGTGCAGGCCTACAGCCTCGAGGTGTCGCAGGACTGCGGCGCCTACCCGCGGATCGGGACCGTGCTGCCGACGCTGACCATGCTGATGGCCGCCGCGGTCTACGACATCCCCAAGGTGCACGCGCAGGCCACCTGCTACGTCACCAACGGCACCTCGATCGGGGCCTACCGCGGCGCCGGCCGGCCCGAGGCGACCGCCGCCGTCGAGCGGGCCATGGACCTGTTCGCCGCCGAGATCGGCATGGACCCCGCCGACGTCCGCCGGAAGAACTTCATCCCGACGTTCACCGAGCCCACCCAGACCTCCTCGGGCGCCACCTACGACAGCGGCGACTACGAGGCCGCCCTGGACCGGGTGCTGCAGGCGGCCGGGTACGACGAGCTGCGGGCCGAGCAGGCCCGCCGCCGCGAGCGCGGCGACACCCGCCAGCTGGGCATCGGCGTCTCGGCCTACGTCGAGATCACCGGGGCCGACTCCGGCCACGGGACGTCGGAGAACGCCGAGCTCGAGGTGCACGCCGACGGCACGGCGACCGTGCTCACCGGCACGTCGCCGCACGGCCAGGGTCACGCCACGACCTGGGCGATGCTGGCCAGCGAGCAGCTGGGCATCCCGGTGGAGAAGATCACCGTGCTGCACGGCGACACCGACCGGATCCCCGACGGCGGCGGGACCATGGGCTCCCGCTCGCTGCAGCAGGGCGGGGCCGCGGTGCACCAGGCCGCCGTCGAGCTGGTCGAGGTGGCCCGCAAGCGGGCCGCCGAGCTGCTGGAGGCCAACCCCGACGACCTCGAGGTCGACCTGGCCAACGCCGGTCTGTCGGTCAAGGGCACGCCCGGGGTCGGGGTGACCTGGGCGCAGCTGGCCGCCGACGAGCAGCTCATCGTGCAGACCACGTTCACCGCGAACGCCCCGACGTTCCCCTTCGGCGCGCACGTGGCCGTCGTGGAGACCGACGTCGAGTCCGGCAAGGCGGTCGTCACCCGGTTGGTCACCGTCGACGACGCCGGCACGATCATCAACCCGCTGCTGGCCGAGGGCCAGCGGCACGGCGGGATCGCGCAGGGCGTCGGGCAGGCGCTGCTGGAGGAGATCCTCTACGACGAGGACGGCAACCCGCAGACGTCGACCTTCGCCGACTACCCGTTCGTCTCGGCGACCGAGCTGCCGAGCTTCGAGCTGGTCGAGATGGCCACGCCCACCCCGATGAACCCGCTGGGTGCCAAGGGGATCGGCGAGGCCGGGACCATCGGGTCCACCCCGGCCGTGCAGTCCGCGGTCGTCGACTCGGTCGCCCACCTCGGCGTCCGACACGTCGACATGCCCGCCACCTCCATGCGCGTCTGGCGCGCGATCCAGGAAGCCCAGAAGGGGAGCACCAACTGATGCAGGTCTCGATGACCGTCAACGGGCAGCAGCGGACCGACGAGGTCGAGCCGCGGATGCTGCTGGCGCACCACCTGCGCGACAACCTGGGGCTGACCGCCACCAACATCGGCTGCGACTCGACGTCCTGCGGTGCGTGCACCGTGATCGTCGACGGGCTGACCGTGAAGAGCTGCACGGTGCTCGCCCTGCAGGCCGAGGGGTCGGAGGTCACCACGCTGGAGGGGCTGTCCACCGACGGCGAGATGCACCCGGTGCAGGCCGCCTTCCGCTCCGAGCACGGCCTGCAGTGCGGGTTCTGCACCTCGGGCATGGTCATGGCCTCGATCGGGGTGCTGGCCGACAACCCGAACCCGACCGACCGCGAGGTCCGCGAGGGCCTGGAGGGCAACCTCTGCCGCTGCACCGGCTACCACAACATCGTGCAGGCGGTCCTCAAGGCCGCCGAGGCCGGTCCGGCCGCGGGCCAGGTCCCCTCGTCGCAGCAGGAGGTCAGCGCGTGATCCCGTCGCAGTTCGACTACGTGCGGGTGTCCACCGTCGACGAGGCAGTAGCGGCCCTGGCCGAGCACGGCGAGGACGCGAAGATCCTGGCCGGCGGGCACTCGCTGCTGCCGATCATGAAGCTGCGGCTGGCCGTGCCGACCGTGCTGATCGACATCTCCGGGGCGCAGGAGCTGAACTACGTCCGCGTGGACGGCGACCAGGTCGCCATCGGGGCGGGCACCCGGCACCACGACCTGGAGAAGTCCGAGGTCGCGCAGGCCGAGGTCCCGCTGCTGCCGCACGTGGCCTCCCGGGTCGGCGACCCGCAGGTCCGGCACCGCGGCACCCTGGGCGGCACCGTCGCGCACTGCGACCCCGCCTCGGACCTGCCGACCGCGCTGCTCGCGCTCGGTGCCACCGTGGTGGTCGCAGGGCCGAACGGGCGCCGGGAGATCCCGATCACCGCGTTCTTCCTCGGCTTCTTCGAGACCGCGATGGAGGAGGGGGAGCTGATCGTCGAGCTGCGGGTGCCGCGCACCGGCAGCGCCGGCTGGGGCTACGAGAAGTTCACCCGCCGGGAGAACGACTGGCCGATCGTGGCCGCCGCGGCGGTGCACCTGCCCGACGGCTCCGTGGGCGTGGCGCTGGCCAACATGGGCGGCGTCGTCCTGCGGGCCGAGGCCGTCGAGGCCGCGCTGGCCGAGGGGAAGAGCATCGAGGAGGCCGCCGCGCTGGCCGCCGAGGGCACCTCGCCCTCGTCGGACATGCACGCCGACGTCGAGTACCGCTCCCACCTGGCCCGCCTGCTCACCCAGCGGGCGCTGAAGGTGGCCGCCGGCGAGACCGAGGCGAGCACCGCGGAGTCCACCGCCGCGTAGCACTGCGGACCACGCTCCTGGCCTCGTCGCGAGGCCGGGAGCGTGACCACGGTGACCGCGAGGAGGGGGCCCGGAGGCAGAAGGACCCGACTGCCTCCCGCGACGTGCTCCGCACGCCGCGGGTCCCTGCAGCCGGGCCGGACGAGCCGGTGCTACAGCATGCCGGCGCCGACCGTGGCGTTGGTGGCCTCGTCGACCAGGATGAAGCGGCCGGTGGCGCGGTTGCGGGCGTAGTCGTCGACGAACAGCGGCTGTGTGGTGCGCAGGGTGACCCGGCCGATGTCGTTGAGCCCGAGCTGGTCGGCCTCGACGTCGTGGTCCAGGGTGTTCACGTCCAGCCAGTGGTGCACCGACTTCACGACCGCCCGCACGGAGCGGGTGGTGTGCTTGAGCACCAGCTTCTGCCGGACCCGCAGCGGCTCGTCGGTCATCCAGGCCACCACCGCCTCGACGTCCTGGGTGACCGTGGGCGCGCCATCCGGGCGGCAGAGCAGGTCGCCGCGGGAGACGTCGACGTCGTCGGCCAGCCGGATCGTCACCGCCATGGGCGGGAACGCGGCTTCGACGGGGCCGGACGGTCCGTCGATCGCGGACACGGTCGTGGTGAGACCGCTGGGCAGCACCTGCACCTCGTCGCCGACCCGGAACACCCCGCCGGCGACGGTGCCGGCGTAGCCGCGGTAGTCGCGGTGCGCGTCGGACTGCGGCCGGATGACGTACTGCACCGGGAACCGGGCGTCGTCGAGGTTCACGTCGCTGGCCACCTCGACGTGCTCGAGGTGGTGCAGCAGGCAGGGCCCGTCGTACCAGGGCATCCGCCCCGACGGCGTGACCACGTTGTCCCCGGCCAGCGCGGAGATCGGGACGACGGTCAGGTCGGGGACGTCGAGCTTGGAGGCGAACGCGGTGAACTCGTCGCGGATCGCGGTGAACACGTCCTCCGACCAGTCGACCAGGTCCATCTTGTTCACCGCGACCACCAGGTGCGGCACCCGCAGCAGCGAGGCCAGGAACGCGTGCCGGCGGGACTGCTCGAGCATCCCCTTGCGGGCGTCGACCAGCACGATCGCCAGGTCGGCGGTGGAGGCGCCGGTGACCATGTTCCGGGTGTACTGCACGTGCCCGGGGGTGTCGGCCAGGATGAAGGTGCGCCGCGGGGTGGTGAAGTACCGGTAGGCGACGTCGATGGTGATGCCCTGCTCCCGCTCGGCGCGCAGGCCGTCGGTGAGCAGCGACAGGTCGACGTGGTCGCCCCGGCTGGCCCGGGAGATCGCCTCGTACTGGTCCTCGAAGACCGCCTTGGAGTCGTAGAGCAGCCGGCCGATCAGCGTGGACTTGCCGTCGTCCACGGAGCCGGCGGTGGCGATCCGCAGCATGTCCTTGCGGGCGGTGGCGATCTCGGCGGCCGCGGCGGCCAGCTCGTCGTGGATCTCGGGGGCGCTCACGCGGCCACCTCCTGGGAGTCGGGTTGGCGGGCGAGGTGCAACGGGCGGACGCTCACCGGGTGTTCTTCGCCCCGCTGGTCCCCGGACTGCTGGTCGTCCTGGTGGGCTACCTGGTCGGCTACGGCCTCACCGTGCTGCTCAGCCGGGGGCTGGACGCCGCGTTCGGTGCCCCGCTGGGCGCCGGCGTCCCGGAGGTCGTGGGCTGGCTGCTCGGGGTGGCCCTGCTGGTCGCCCTGGTGCGCTGGCTCGTGGTCCGCCGCCGCAGGCGCCATCAGAAGTAGCCCTCCTTCTTGCGGTCCTCCATGGCGGCGTCGCTGACCTTGTCGTCGCCCCGGGTGGCGCCGCGCTCGGTCAGCCGGGTCACCGCGATCTCGGCGATGACCTCCTCGACCGTCGAGGCGGTGGACGGCACCGCCGCGGTGAGGTTGGCGTCGCCGACGGTCCGGTAGCGCACCGACCGGCGCTCGACCTGCTCGCCGTCCTTGGGGGTGATGAACTCGTTGACCGCGTAGAGCATGCCGCCGCGGTCGACGACGTCGCGCTCGGCGGCCAGGTACAGGTCGGGGATCGCGATCTGCTCCTGGGCGATGTAGGACCAGATGTCCAGCTCGGTCCAGTTCGACAGCGGGAACACCCGGATCGACTCACCGAGGTGGATGCGGCCGTTGTAGAGGTCCCAGAGCTCGGGGCGCTGGTTCTTCGGGTCCCACTGGCCGAACTCGTCGCGGAAGCTGAACACCCGCTCCTTGGCCCGCGCCTTGTCCTCGTCCCGGCGGGCCCCGCCGAACAGCGCGGTGAAGCCGTGCTCCTCGACGGCGTCCAGCAGCACCGGGGTCTGGATCCGGTTGCGCGAGCCGTTGGGCTCCTGCTTCACCGTCCCCGCGGCGATCGCGTCGGGCACCGAGGCGATCACCAGCTCGACGCCGAGCTCGGCGACCCGCCGGTCGCGGAAGGCCAGCACCTCGGGGAAGTTCAGCCCGGTGTCCACGTGCATCACCGGGAACGGGATGCGGGCCGGCGCGAACGCCTTGCGGGCCAGCTCCAGCATGACGATGGAGTCCTTGCCGCCGCTGAACAGCAGCACCGGGCGCTCCAGCTCGGCGGCGACCTCCCGCAGCACGTGCACGGACTCGGCCTCGAGCGTCTGCAGCTGGGTCAGGTGCAGGTCGGGGGTGCTCACGCGCGGGTGCTCCGGGGTGCTCGGCGACGGCGGTCGAACCGCCCAACCACACCGGTGTGGTGGGGATTCCGGCGACCAGTCTCCGCCATGCCGGTCAGCGGACCGCAGCCAGCACCCGTCCGGCCAGCTCGGGGCGGCAGACGACCAGGTCGGGCAGCCAGGTGTCGGCCGCGTTGTAGACCAGCGGGGACCCGTCCAGCCGCGAGGTGAACAGGCCTGCGGCCCGGGCGACGGCGACCGGCGCGGCCGAGTCCCACTGGTACATGCCGCCGGCGTGCACGTAGGCGTCGGCCTCGCCGCGGACGACGGCCAGCGTCTTGTAGCCCGCCGACCCCATCGGGACCAGGACGGCGTCCAGCGCGGCCGCGGCGGCCCGGGCGACCTCCGGTGGGCGGGACCGGGACACCGCGACCCGCAGCGGCCCGGCGGGCACCGGCGGGACGACGGGTGCGGGATGCGTGGTCAGCACCTCGCCCAGCGCCGGCAACCCCACCGCCCCGACGGTGAGGTCGCCGGCTGCGCGCTCCCACAGCGCGACGTGCACCGCCCAGTCGTGCCGGTCGCCGGCCCGGTACTCCTTGGTGCCGTCCAGCGGGTCGACGATCCAGACCCGGTCGGCGCCCAGCCGCTGAGCGGTGTCGGTCGCCTCCTCGCTGAGCACGGCGTCCCCGGGCCGGTGCTCGGCGAGCAGCGCGGCGATCGCCCGCTGCGCCGCGGCGTCCCCGGCGTCCCCGAGCGCGCCGTCGCGCAGCTGACCGCCGCGGAGGGGGAGCAGCACGTCGGCGGCGGCCCGGGCGGCCGCGGCGGCGAGCTGGACGTCGTCCACTACCGGTCCTCGTGCAGCGCGGTGGCGTCGGTGGCGCGGCCCGGCGGGCGGTGCTGCCCGGAGGCGTCGACGACGTCGCCGAAGTAGGTGGCCAGCGTGTCCTCGCGCGGGGTGACGAAGACGCCGGTCACCTCGACCAGCACCCGCTCCGGCTCGGCGGCCAGCGCGATCGAGCCGGCCATCGTCGTCCGGCGGCCGTGCTCCTCGGCGACCCAGCCGCGCAGCACGACCGGGGTGTCCAGCGGCACCGGCCCGCGGTAGTCCAGCTCCAGGTGGGCGGTCATGCCCCACCGGCCGGCGCGGATGGCCGCCGTCCCCAGCATCTGGTCCATGAGCAGGCCGCTCATCCCGCCGTGCAGGAACCCGGGCGGCCCCTCGTACTGCAGCCCGAAGGATGCCTCGGCCACGACGCCCGGCCCGTCGGCGTCCGGCCGGATCTGCAGGGGCGGGGCGACCGCGCTGCCCACCCCGGTGACCGGCGAGTACACCCGGCGGAAGGCGATCGGGTCGTCCAGCTCCGGCAGCTGGTGCCGCTCGCGGGTCCGGGTGCCCAGCCGCTCGGCGAGCTCCCGGGCGGTCGCGGCGACCTGCACCAGCTCCGCCGGCGGCACGGTGGTGCGCACGGAGGCGGCCACCAACCCGCGCAGCGCACTCCCGAGCTCGGTCACCGCGGCCATCAACTCCGGGTCGTACCCGGTCTCCGTGCTCACCCGCGGACCGTAACCCGCGGCCGGTCAGTCCTGACCGGCCGGACCCGACCGGGGCAGCCGGACGGCGAAGGCGGCCCCCTCGCCGGGTGCCGTCGTCAGCGTGACCGTGCCGTGGTGCGCGGCGACCAGCGACGAGACGATCGACAGGCCCAGGCCGGTGCCGCCGGCCGCACGGGTGCGCGAGGCGTCGGCCCGGTAGAAGCGCTCGAACACCCGCTCGGCGTCCTCGGCGGACATGCCCGGGCCCTGGTCGGCGACGGTGACGGTGACGGCGTCCGGGTCGCCGGGCTCCTCGGAGAGCCGCACGGTGACCGGCGTGCCGGGCGGGGTGTGGGTGAGGGCGTTGGTGACCAGGTTGCCGATGACCTGCCGCAGCCGGCCCTCGTCGCCCAGCACGACCGGGACGTCGGTCAGGGAGTCGGTGAGGTCCAGCTCGACGGACCGGTCGGGCTGCACGGCACGGGCGTCGTGCACGGCGTCGGCGGCCAGCTCGCCCAGGTCGACGGGCAGCGACTCCACCGGGCGGTGCTGGTCCAGGCGGGCCAGCTGCAGGAGGTCCTCGACCAGGGCGCCCATGCGGGTGGCCTCGGCCTCGATCCGGCCCATCATCCGGCCGGTCTCCGGATTGTCCCCACCCGCCCCGCCGGAGGCCCCGTGCCGGTAGAGCTCGGCGAACCCGCGGATGGAGGTCAGCGGGGTGCGCAGCTCGTGGCTGGCGTCGGCGACGAAGCGGCGCATCCGGCCCTCGGACGTGCGGGCCTGCTCCTCGGAGGCGGCCTGCGCCTGGAAGGCCCCCTCGATCCGGGCGAGCATGCCGTTCAGCGCCCGGCCCAGCCGGCCGACCTCGGTGCGGTCGTCGCCCTCGGGCACGCGGCGGGAGAGGTCACCGGCCGCGATCGCCGCCGCGGTGTGCTCGACCTCGACGAGGGGCTGCAGGGAGTTGCGCACCAGCACGTAGCCGGCGACGCCGAGCAGCACCAGGACCAGCGCGCCGACGACCAGCTGCACCAGGATGAGGCGGGCCAGGATGCGCTGGTCGTCGGACAGGTCGATGCCGACCGTGATGACCGTGCTGTCGGTCAGGTCGGCGGAGATCAGCAGCCAGGACGTCGTGCCGTCGCGCGAGGGCAGGGTGAAGGGTGCGTCGTCGTAGGAGCCGATGGAGGACGGCGTGATCCCGGAGACGTCGGGGAGCGATCCGTCCCCGCCCCCGCCCTGGACGATCGCCGAGGTGTCGTCGTTCGCGCAGGCGATCAGGGTGGGCCCGGGGTACCGGATGTCGGTGTTGCACAGCTGGATCGTGTTGGCGATCCGCTCGCCCAGCGAGCGCACCTGGTCCTGCAGCTGGGTCTGCTGCTGCCCGATGAGGTACTGGCGCAGCTGCGACGTGGCCACGTAGCCGGTGACCGCCAGCGCCACCGCGACGAGCACGACCAGCAGCGCGACCAGCCGCAGCCGCAGCGGGACCCGGGGCTGGGACCTCCTGGACGCCGGGACGGGCGGGGAGGTGTCCTCCCCGCCCGTCGGCGACGTCGTCGTGTCGGTGCTGGAGATGTCAGCTCCCGCGCGGCAGCCGGAGCGAGTAGCCCACGCCGCGCAGGGTGTGCAGCAGGCGGGGCTCGGTGGTGTCGATCTTGCGGCGCAGGTAGGAGATGTAGGACTCCACGACGTTGGCCTCGCCGTTGAAGTCGTAGTTCCAGACGTGGTCCAGGATCTGCGCCTTGGACAGCACCCGGCCCGGGTTGCTCATCAGGTAGCGCAGCAGCTTGAACTCCGTGGGCGACAGGCTGATCAGCTCACCGGCCTTGAGGACCTCGTGCGACTCCTCGTCGAGCTCGATGTCGGCGAAGGTCAGCCGCGGGGCCTCCTCCACCTTCCGGGCGCCCTGGGTGCGGCGGAGCACCGCGCGGATGCGGGCCAGCACCTCGTCGAGGCTGAACGGCTTGGTGACGTAGTCGTCGCCGCCCAGCGTCAGCCCGGAGACCTTGTCCTCGGCCGCGTCGCGCGCGGTCAGGAACAGCACCGGGGTGTGGGTCCCGTTCTGGCGCAGCCGGCGGACGACGCCGAAGCCGTCCAGCCCCGGCATCATCACGTCGAGCACCAGCAGGTCGGGGCGGAACTGGGCGGCCGCGGCGAGGGCCTGCTGGCCGTCGGCCGCGGTGGCCACCTCGAAGCCGGCATAGCGCAGGCTGGCCGACAGCAGCTCGCGGATGTTGGGCTCGTCGTCCACGACCAGGAGTCGTGCCTCGGGCGCTCGCTGCCCCGTGCTGCCGGACATCTGTCCTCCCAGGGACCGCTCGGGCGCCGTCGTCGTCATGGTGCACACGATCGGGACAGCTGCTGAGGTCGCCCTGGACGCTACCTGTGAGGTCGCTGCGAAGACCTCACCCGGCGGGTGACATCGCGCGGCCGCGCCGCCAGTACCCGATCGCGTGGTGCTGGGTGCGGCCCAGCCCCCAGCGCCCGCGGAGGTCGGCGCGCACGGCCCGGACGGCGGCGGACTCCGCGCCGACCCAGGCGAAGACGTCGTCGGTGCCCGGGTGGTCCAGGCCGGCGACCGCGTCGACCAGCAGGGTGGAGGCGCCGGGCTCGACGTCGCCGCGGTGCAGCCAGCGCACCTCGACACCGGGCGGCGCGACCAGCGGCTGCTCCTCCGCCGGCCCGGCGACCTCGAGCAGGGCCAGCCCCCGGGTGCCGGGGTCGGCCGCGGCCAGGATGCGGGCGACGGCGGGGACGGCGGTCTCGTCCGCGACCAGCAGCAGCCAGCCGGCCGTGGCGGCCCCCAGCGGGGCGGTGCTGGCCACCCCGAGCACCGCACCGGGCGCCGCCGCGGTCGCCCACGCAGCGGCCGGGCCGTCCCCGTGCAGCACGAAGTCGACGTCCACCTCGCCGGTGACCGGGTCCTGCCGGCGGGCGGTGTAGCTGCGCAGGCTGACCCCGTGGCTGCCCTGCGGCCAGACGATCCGGCCGTCCCGGGCGACGTCGGGCCAGCGCGGGGCGGTGTCGTCGACCCGGGGGACCAGCAGGGCCAGCGTCGGGCCGGCGGCCGCGACCACCTCCGGCGCCCCGCGCAGGGTGACCCGCCGGACGGCCGGGGTCACGGACGCGGCGGACACGACGGTCAGCACGTCGACGGGGCGGGTTCCCTGCGGGGCGGTCACGACCAGCCAGCCTAGGGAGAGCCGACCCGGACGGCCCCGGGGGAGGGGACCGACCGGGTCGACCGATGATCACCGTAGGGGCGCCCCGGCCGGACCGGAACGGCTGCGCGGCCCGGCTCACCACGACGGGGGAGACCCGCCCGCGCGCACCCAGGTGTGCAGCCGGGGGCGGCGGGGGTAGCGCTGGATCCCGACCCCTGGAGGACCCGTGAGCGACGACCTGAAGAAGGGTGACGACGTCACCTGGAAGACCCACGGCACCGAGACCGAGGGCACCGTGACCAAGAAGATCACCTCGGAGACCGAGGCGGCCGGCCGCAAGGTCAAGGCCAGCCCGGACGAGCCGCAGTACGAGGTGGAGAGCGACAAGTCGGGCAAGACGGCGGTGCACAAGCCCGACGCCCTGGACAAGAAGTGAGCGCCGACGGCGGGGACGTCTCCGCCGAGCGCAGCACGACCCACAGCCCGCGCCTGGACGACGAGATGGCGTCCGAGGTCGAGGGCCTGGTGCGGGCCGGCCGGTCCACGCACGCCGAGGAGTTCACCGACCCCGAGCCCTCGGGCGAGGACGAGCCCGGCGTCGACCGGTCGGCCGGGGGCGCCCTGCTGGGCGGCACCCCCGAGGGCGTCGACCCCGACACCGTGCGGCTGCGGGCCGAGCTGGCCCGCTGGCTGGACCGGGCCGACTTCCCGGCCACCGGGCCCGAGCTGGTCGAGGCCGCCCGGGACCACCGGGCACCCGACGCCGTGGCCGACGAGCTGTCCCGGCTCCCCGAGGGGGAGACCTACACCCGGGTCGGCGAGGTCGTCCGGGCGCTGGGGTACGAGACCGAGGCGCCGCCCCCGGCGTGAGCCCCGGGCGCGGCCGGCTCAGCGCCGGCCGCGCTCCTCGGCCTCCTCCTCGGCGATCTCCTCCGCGCCCCGGCGGCGGAAGAGCTTCGAGCCGGGGAAGCCCTTGGCGAGCTCGCGCAGGTCCTGCACGGTGTCCAGCAGGGCGTGCACGTCGGGCGCCACGTTGTCCAGCGTCGCGAGCACGGGGAGCACGTCCTCGTCGAGGTGGGTGACCAGGGTGGGCAGCCGGTCCACCAGCTTCACCAGGGCCTCGACCTCGGCGGGGTCCAGGTCATCGGCGAAGCGGGCGAGCAGCGGGGCCAGCTTCTCCAGCGTCGGCTCGTAGGCGGCCACCAGCGGCGTCGCGGTGTCCAGCAGCCCGGACGCCCGGCCCACCAACTGGTCGGCGGCGGCCCGGGTGCCGTCCACGCCGGCGATCGCGGCGTCGGCCGCCGCCCGGGTGCCGGCGACCCCGGCGATGGCTTCGTCGGCCGCGTGCCGGGTGGACTGCACGCCGGCGATGGCCGCGTCGGCGGCGTCCTTGGTGGTCTGCACCCCGGCGATGGCGGCGTCGGCCCGGTGCTTGGTCTGCTCCACCCCGGTGATCGCGGCGTCGGCGCGGTCCTTGACGACGGCGACCCCCGCGACGGCGTCCTCGGCGCGGTCGACCACGGCCTCGACCCGGGCCAGCAGCACCGACACCCGGTCCAGCAGCAGCTCGGCCTGGCCGACGGCGGTGACCACGCGCGGCACCAGGGCGAGGGACTCGGTGACCAGGTCGCGCAGCCCCTCGGCGGCGGACACCAGGTCGGCCGGGCCGGGCAGCAGAGGGATCTTCACGGTCGCGACGCTACGCAGCGGATCGGTGGTGCGCGATCGGACCGCCGGCGACGTGACTCCCTGTCGATCTGTCGACGGCAGGGCGTGGGAATCCCACAGCTGTAGTTCGATCCGTACTCTGTAGGCGAACGGTGACGCTGCGGGAGCGTCCACGCGGGGCGTCTCGGCACGGGACCCCTCGACCGGGAACCACGACGACGAGGGTGTCCACACCGGTGGCGGACGACGGCAGGCTCGGCGGACCCGACGAGGGTCCCGAGGTCGACGCGGCTGCCCCGGCGCCCGCCCGCGGTGCCACCACCGACGCGCAGTTGACCGTCGACGCGCTGCTGGCCCGGTCCTGGGCCGCCGTCGCTGCCGGGTCCGGTGGGCGCCGGCGCGCCGATCGACGGGCCCCCTCGAGCGCCCCGCCGTCCCGCCCGGCGCCGTCGTCCTCGCCCCGTCCGAACACGACCACCCCGCCGCCGTCGGCCCGGCCGAGCTCGCCGCCGCCGGCGCCCCGGCCGACCACCCCGCCGCGGCCCACCCCGGCCGTCGCGGTGCCGGTCGAGCGCCGGCCGCTGCCGCCGGCCTCACCCGCGGCCTCATCTGCGGCCTCGCCCGCGCCGCTGCTCCCCGTGCCGCCGTCGCCGGTCCCGTCGCCGACGGGCGGTCCGGTGCCGGCCCCGGTCGCCGAGCCGGCGGGTCCGGATCCGCAGCCCGTCGTCGCGCAGCCGGCCGTCCCGCGCGCCGCCCTGCCCCCGGCCCCCGCCGCGGTGCCGCTGCCGCCCGCGCCGGTCCCCACCCCCCGGCCGCCGGCGGCCCCCCCCCCCCCGGAGCAGACGACCGGGTCCGCACCGCAGACCAGCGAGCTGCCTGCGTCCGGCATCCCCCGGGCACCGCAGACCAGCGCGGTGCCCGCGCAGACCGCCGGACCCCGGCCGACGTTGCCCCCGGTGCCGGTCGCGCCGCCGGTAGAGCCGGAGCGGGCGCCGGCCCCGATGCGCACCTCGGCCCCGGTGCCGCCGCTGCCGGGCACCGAGCGCGCCCGGCAGCACTCCGCCCCGGTGCCGCCGCTGCCGGGCACCGAGCGCGCCGTCCGGAACTCCGCCCCGGTGCCCCCGCTGCCCGGGCTGCGGCCGGCCACCCCGCTGCCGCCCATCCCGGGCCGGGACCTGCCCGCGGAGCCGCCGGCCCCGTTGAGCCGGGCCGACCGCCGGGCCGCGATGAGCCCGCTGCGCCGTCGGCTGGTGCGGGCCGCGGTGGTCGTCGGCGTGCTGGTCGGGCTGGTCGGCGGCTTCTACGTCGGGCTGTACTTCTACGCCGACCGCTCGACCGACCGGGTCGCCGCGTTGTCGCCGGGTGGGCCCGAGGTGCTCGCCCCGCAGCTGCAGGTGGGGGTGACGACCTGGCTGGTGCTGGGCACCGGCGCCCCGGGCGCCGACGGCCCCGGCGCGGTCACCGCCCAGCTGCTCCGGGTGGCCGCCGACGAGGAGTCCGCGCTGCTGCTCGACGTCCCCGCCACCGCGCTGGTCGACACCCCTGTGTGCCGCGCCGCCGACGGCGAGCTGCGGCAGCCGACGACCGAGCCGCTGGCCGACGCGCTGCTGCAGGGCGGGCCCTCCTGCCTGGTGCGCGCGGTGCAGCAGCTGTCCGGCCTGCGCATCGACCACCTGCTCGACGTCGACCTCGGCCGCGACGGGGCCGGCAGCCCGGCCTGCCCGACCGACGCATTGCCCACCGTGGACGTCGGCCTGCTGGCCAACCCGGTCCGCGCCACCTCCACGCTGCTGGCCGCGGCCGACGCGGTCACCCTCGACGAGGACACCTCGCTGGCCGACCTCCGGGCCCTGGAGGGCACGCTGCGCGACCTGCCGGCCGGGGCCGTCCAGCGCGCCTCGCTCCCGGTGGCCCGGGTGGGCTACGTGCCGGTCGGCGGCGGCACCGCCCAGCTCCTGCTCGACGGTCCCGGCACCCGGGACCTCTTCGAGGCCGTGATCCGGACCGGCGAGCTGCCCGAGGCCGGCGAGGCCACGGAGGCAGCGACCGTCCCGGCCTCGGACGACGCCAGCGTGACCGTCGCCCCCGGTGCCGTCACGGTGACGGTCCTGGACGCCACCGGCGACAGCACCGACCCGACCACCGGCGCGGGCGCCACCACCGCCGCGGCGCTGGCGGCGCAGGGCTTCGTCGTCGGCCAGGTCGCGCTGGAGCCCGCGGTGACGTCCACCAGCGTGGTCCGCTACGCCCCCGAGGCGGTCGAGCAGGCCCACACGGTGGCCGCCGCCGTCCCCGGTGCCGTGCTGGAGTCGAGCACCGCGGTGGGCGGTGGCGTGCAGCTCGTCGTCGCCGCGCCGGACCTGGCGGTGCAGCAGGTGGCCGTCGGCGCCGCCGTCCCCACCACCGCGGCCCCCGCGACGGTCCCCACCGCCACCTGCGGCTGATCCCCCCGGGCCTTCCGGCGCAGGGAGGTCCCCGAACGCGCAGGACCCCCGCCGACCGGGGTCGACGGGGGTCCTGGGTGGTCGCGGATCAGCCGAAGCGGCCCGAGATGTAGTCCTCGGTGGCCTTCTGGTCCGGGTTGGAGAAGATCTTCTCGGTCGGGTTGAACTCGATCAGCCGACCGGGCTGACCCACCCCGTTGAGGTTGAAGAAGCCGGTCTGCTCGCTGACGCGGGCGGCCTGCTGCATGTTGTGCGTGACGATGACGATGGTGAAGCGGTCCTTCAGCTCCGTCATCAGGTCCTCGATGGCCAGCGTCGAGATGGGGTCCAGGGCCGAGCAGGGCTCGTCCATGAGCAGCACCTCGGGCTGGACGGCGATCGCGCGGGCGATGCACAGCCGCTGCTGCTGACCACCGGACAGGCCCGAGCCCGGCCGGTTCAGGCGGTCCTTGACCTCGTTCCAGAGGTTGGCGCCCTTGAGGGAGGACTCGACCAGGTCGTCGAGGTCGCTCTTCTTCATCTTCTTGGCGTTCAGCCGGACGCCGGCCACGACGTTGTCGTAGATCGACATCGTCGGGAACGGGTTGGGGCGCTGGAAGACCATGCCGATCTGGCGGCGGACGTCGACCGGGTCGACGTCGGAGCCGTAGAGGTCCTGGCCGTCGATGACGACCTTGCCCTCGACGCGGGCGCCGGGGATGACCTCGTGCATGCGGTTCAGCGACCGCAGGAACGTGGACTTGCCGCAGCCCGAGGGACCGATCAGCGCGGTCACGCTGCGGGGCTCGATGGAGACGTTGACGCCCTCCACGGCCTTGAAGTTGCCGTAGAAGATGTCCAGGTCCGAGACGTCGATGCGCTTGGCCATGTCGAGTTCTCTCCAGGTCTCTCGGTCAGCGACCGGTCTTGGGGGCGAAGAAGCGGCTGATCAGGCGGGCCACGACGTTGAGGGCCATGACGATGATGATCAGGACGAGCGCTGCTGTCCAGGCCCGGTCGATCCCGAACTGCGGCGGGACACCCGGCTGGGTCAGCTGGTAGTAGGCGTAGACCGGCAGGGTGGCCATGCGCCCGTCGAACGGGTCGAAGTTCGTCGCCGCGGTGATGCCGACGATGACGAGCAGGGGAGCGGTCTCGCCGATGACCCGGGCGATGGACAGCGTCACGCTGGTGCCCAGGCCGGCGATGGCGGTGGGCAGCACGATCTTGGTGATCGTGCGCCACTTGGGCACGCCCAGGGCGTAGCTGGCCTCGCGCAGCTCGTTGGGCACGAGCTTGAGGACCTCCTCCGAGGACCGGACGACGACCGGGATCATCAGCACCGACAGGGCCACGGCCCCGCCGAGCCCGAAGCGCACCCCGGGGCCGAAGAAGAGCGCGAACAGCGCGTAGGCGAACAGACCGGCGACGATCGAGGGGATGCCGGTCATCACGTCGACGAAGAAGGTGAGCGCCTTCTTCAGCTTGCCCCGGCCGTACTCCACCAGGTAGATGGCGGCCAGCAGGCCCACCGGCACCGAGATCAGCGTGGCCAGGGCGGTGATGATCAGCGTGCCCATGATCGCGTGGTAGGCACCGCCGCCCTCGCCGACGACGCCGACCATGGAGTTGGAGAAGAAGGTGCCGTCCAGCCGGGTCACGCCCTTGCTGACCACCGTGTAGATCAGGGAGACCAGCGGCACCATCGCGATGGCGAACGCCGAGCTGACCAGTGCGGTGACCAGCCGGTCGGTGGCCTTGCGGGAGCCCTCGACGACGCGGGAGCCGACGTAGGTGGCCAGGGTGCCCAGGACCAGGCCGTAGAAGGCGAACAGGCCCCAGGACCAGCCCGACAGCAGGGTGAGCGCGGCGGCGACGACCAGGCCGGCGGCGTAGAGCCCGACCCCGCCGTAGCGGGGCAGCTTGCGGCGGGTGCCGACGGCGGGCGCCATGGGGTCGAGGTCCTCCGGGCGGGTGGGGGTCGTGGTGGTCATCAGTTCGCTCCGGAGAAGTCGGCCCGGCGGTTGACGACGTAGCGGGCGAGCATGTTGACCGCGAGGGTGATCACGAACAGCACCAGGCCGGTGAAGATCAGCGTGCTGACGTCCAGCCCGCTGGACTCGGGGAACTGCAGCGCGATGTTCGCCGCGATGGTGGAGGGGTTCGACGAGCTGATCAGGTTGAACGTCACGCCGCCGGAGACCGAGAGCACGATGGCCACGGCCAGGGTCTCGCCCAGTGCACGGCCCAGGCCGAGCATCGAGCCGCCGATGACGCCGGACTTGCCGTAGGGCAGCACCGCCATCTTGATCATCTCCCAGCGGGTGGCGCCCAGGGCCAGTGCGGCCTCGCGGTGCAGGGCCGGGGCCTGGGAGAAGACCTCGCGGGAGATCGCCGAGATGATCGGCAGGATCATGATCGCGAGCACCAGGCCGGCGGTCAGCATCGTGCGGCCGGTCGCCGAGGCGGGCCCGGCGAAGAGCGGGATGAAGCCGAGGTTGTCCTCGGCCCAGGCGTAGAAGGGCACCATCGCCGGCGCGAGCGCGGCCAGGCCCCAGAAGCCGTAGACGACGCTGGGGATCGCGGCGAGCAGGTCGATCAGGTAGCCCAGGGTCGCGGCGATCCGCTTGGGCGCGTAGTAGGTGATGAACAGGGCGATCGCCACGCCCAGCGGGGTCGCGACCAGCAGCGCGATCACCGCGGCCAGCAGGGTGCCGAACACCAGCGGGCCGACGTAGGTCCAGACGCCCTCGCCGCCGGGGATGTCCGCGGCGGGGGCCGAGATCGCGTCCAGGGACTCGGTCACCAGGAACGCGGCCACCCCGGCGAGCACGACGAGGATGAGGATGCCGGCGCCGGTGGAGAACCCGGCGAACGTGCGGTCACCGCGGCTGCGGACGGCCCGGGTGGGCTTGTCGGCCTGCCGGGGCGGGTTGTCGAGCGAGGTCACCTGGACTCCGAGCTTGCGGGTGGGCGGTGCGGGGAGGTGGAGCGGGTGGCGCGGCGGCGCGGCCGCCGACGCACGGGCGGCCCGGACGCGCGTGGCGTCGGGGCCGTCCGCACGGGGATCAGCTGCCGGAGGTGATGGCGTCGACCGCGGTCTGCGCCTGCTCGCGCAGGGTGTCCGACAGCGGGGCGCTGCCGGCGGCGTCGGCGGCGGCCTGCTGGCCGTCCTCGCTGATCACGTAGCCGAGGAAGGACTTGAGCAGGTCGGCCTGGGCGGCGTCGTCGTTGCTGACGCAGCCGATGTGGTAGCTGACCAGGACGATCGGGTACTCGTCGGCAGAGGTCGTGGTGCGGTTGATGTCGTAGGCGAAGTCGAACTCACCGCGCCCGGACTGCAGCTCGGAGTTCTCGACGACGGCCGCGGCGGCCTCGGGGGAGGGGGCGACGAACTCGCTGCCCACGCCGATGTTGGCCACGCCGAGGTCGCCGGCCTGGGACTCGTCGGCGTAGCCGATCGCACCCTCACCGGCGGTCACGGCGGAGACCATGCCCGAGGTCTGGTTGGCGGCCTCGCCACCGGACAGCGGCCACTCGCCGTCGGGCTCCTCGGTCCACACGTCACCGGCGGCCTTGGAGAGGTAGTCGGTGAAGTTCTTCGTGGTGCCCGAGTCGTCCGCGCGGTGGACGGGGGTGATCGTGGTGCTGGGCAGGTCGGCGTCCGGGTTGTCCTCGGCGATGGCCGCGTCGTCCCAGGTGGTGATCGTGCCGGTGAAGATGCCGGCCAGGGTGTCGGGCGACAGGTTCAGGTCGTCCACGCCGGGCAGGTTGTAGACCACGGCGATGGCCGAGATGTAGTCCGGGAGCTCGAAGACGCCGTCGGACCCGCACCGCTCCTCGGCGGTGGCGAGCTCCTCGTCGGTGAGGGCGGCGTCCGAGCCGGCGAAGTCCACGCCGCCGGAGAGGAACTGCTCGCGACCGCCGCCGGATCCGACCGGGTCGTAGTTCACGGTCACGTCGGACTGAAGGGCGGAGTAGCCGGCGGTCCAGCCCTGCATGGCGGCCTGCTGGGCGCTGGAGCCCGCGCCGTTCAGGGTGCCGCTCAGCTGCTCCTCGCTGCTGCTGCCACCGGCGGCGTCGGCCGAGCCGCCTTCGTTGGAGGCGCCGCACGCCGCGAGGGCGAGGGTGCTGGCGAACGCCGCGGACAAGGTCACGGCGCGCGTCTTGGTGCTGAGCATCAACTCAGGGCCTTTCGACTGGTGGTGCCCGGACGTCGGTGCCGGGCAGTGGGTTCCAACAGACGAGGACGCTAGGGAGCCGAGGTGGACGGATCTGGCTGGCTCGGTGAACGGCGGATGAACTGGCCCTGAGGGTTGGCCGTCGGGGTGAGGGACAGGTCACGTCCAGCAGGTGAACTCGGGCGTTTCGAGTGGAACCCGGCTCAGGAGCGGGGTGCTGCCCGGTGCCACTGGACGTCGACGGCGAACCGGGTGAAGCCGGACCCCTCGTACAGGCGGACGGCCGTGGCGTTGTCCTGCTCGACGTACAGCAGGACGTCGGTGAGCCCGCGCGACCGCAGGTGCGCCAGCCCCAGGTCGGTCAGGGCGCGGCCCAGCCGGAGCCCCTGCGCGTCGGGGTCCACCCCGAGCACGTAGATCTCGCCGACCGGCTCGTCGGCCACCTCGCCGGCGGGGTGCACCTTCGTCCAGTGCGAGCCGAGCAGGGTCTCGGTGCCGTCGGGGGCGGTGCGCCAGGCGAGGAGGAAGCCGGCCGGGTCGAACCAGGGCTCGGCCTCGCGCAGCGCCACGTCGTGCGCAGTCCAGCCACCCTGCTCGGGGTGGTGGGCGAAGGCCCGGCCGTTGACCCGCAGCCACGCGGCCTCGTCGATCCCCGGTCGGAACGGCCGGACGACGACGTCGTCGGGCAGCTGCGGCCGCGGGTCGGGGTCCACGCCGGCCAGGGGCATGCGCATCTGCAGCAGCGTCCGGGTGGGGGTCCAGCCGCGGGAGGTGGCCAGCTCGGTCGAGCCGGGCAGCTCGCCGTGCGCCCAGACGGCCAGCGGCGCGTCCCCGGCGAGGTCCTCCAGGCGCTCCGCGAGGACGGTGCCCAGCCCGCGCCGGCGCAGCTCGGGGTGGACGACGAACTCGGCCTGCCACCCGTCGCCGTCCCGGTCCAGGCGGGCGTAGGCAGCGGCCCGGCCCTCCTGGCCCAGGACCAGGTCACGACCGTCGTCGGGCCCGCCGTGCCGCAGCCGGAGCTCGGCCTCCTCGCTGACCGGCCGGACGCCGTCCACCCGGGTGGCGGTCTCGAGCAGCTCGACGGCGAGGTCGAGCACTCGACCCTCGGCCCGGCGCAGCACGTCCACCGACACCGCGGTCACGGCGTCGGGGAGGGGGTCGTGCCGGTGCCCGGTCAGGAGACCGGGGCGTCGGTGGTCTCGGCCGCGGCGGCCGTGGCGTCGGCGACCTGCTGGTCGAGCTTGTAGCCGACGTTGCGCACGGTGCCGATCAGCGCCTCGTGCTCGCTGCCCAGCTTGGCCCGCAGCCGACGCACGTGGACGTCGACCGTGCGGGTGCCGCCGAAGTAGTCGTAGCCCCAGATCTCCTGCAGCAGCTGCGCGCGGGAGAAGACCCGGCCCGGGTGCTGGGCCAGGTACTTGAGGAGCTCGAACTCCTTGTAGGTCAGGTCCAGCGGGCGGCCGCGGAGCTTGGCCGAGTAGCTGTGCTCGTCGATCACCAGCTCGCCGGCCTTGGTCACCCCGCCCTCGTCGACGGTGCTGGGGGCGCTGGCGGCGGCGCGGCGGGCCGAGGCCCACTTGAGCCGGGCGTCGACCTCGGCGGGGCCGGCGGTGTCCAGCACGACGTCGTCGACGCCCCAGTCGGCGGACAGCGCGACCAGGCCGCCCTCGGAGAGCACGGCCACCAGCGAGGCGGCCACCCCCGTCGAGGCGAGCAGGCCGCACAGCGTGCGGGCCGAGACCAGGTCGTGCCGGGCGTCGACCAGGACGACGTCGCCCGCGTCGCCGTCGAGCAGGCTCGACAGCTCGGGGGCCACGACGCGGACCTGGTGGGCCAGCAGACCGAGGGCGGGGAGCACCTCGGTGGTCGCCTGGCGGGCGGATGTCATGAGCACGAGCCGCATGCCGTCTCCTCATGGTGTCCGTCGACGCCGATGTCGGGGTGAGACGGCAGGATATCCGACGTGCACCGAGATGTGACCCCGGCGATACCTCGTCGTGACGTGACGGTCGGCACCTCGGACGGGGTGCGGCTGCACGGCATCGTGGTCCCGGCCGACCTCCCGCGTCCACCGACGGCCGGTGAACGGCCGATGACCTTCGTGCTGGCGCACGGGTTCACCAACTCCACGTCCCGCGCCCCGTTCCTCCGGCTGGCCGGCTACCTGCGCCGCTTCGGGGAGGTGCGGGGGCTGGACTTCCGCGGCCACGGCCGCTCGGGCGGGGCCTCGGGCGTGGGCGGGGACCCCGAGCTGCTCGACGTGGACGCCGCCGTCCGGGCCGCCCGGGAGGACGGCGCGACGACGGTGGTCACGGTCGGGCTCTCCATGGGCGGGGGTGCCGCGCTGCGCCAGCAGAAGGACCCCGCTGCCCCCCACCACTCGCAGGCTCGCGGCGGGCCCCTGCAGCGGGGCCGACGCGACACCCTGCCGATGCGCCGGGTGCACTGGCTGCTGGAGACCACCGTCGGGCGGCGGCTGGGGTCGCGGGTGCTCGGCGTCCGACTGGCCCCGCCGTGGCCGAGCAACCCGCCGGCGCCGGTCGAGCTGGTCAGCCGGATCGCCCCGACCCCGCTGCTGCTCGTGCACGGCGACCGGGACACCTACTTCCCGCTGGAGCACTTCCGCACGCTGGCCCAGGCCGCGGGGCCGGCCGCCGAGGTCTGGGTGGTGCCCGGGATGGGGCACGCGGAGAACGGGATGACCGGGCCGCTGGCCGAGCGCATCGGTCGGTGGGCGCGGGACGCGGTCGGCCGCGACCCGCTCTGCGAGCATGACCGGGTGACCCCCGCAGCGAGCCCCGGCCGGTGAGCCACACGGCCCTGGACACCCCGCTGCCGCGGATGGCCCACCACCTGCCGGCGGCCGGTGCCGTCGTGCTGGCCACCGGTCTGCTCGTCGGGTTGCCCGAGCTGCTCGGCGACACCGGGCGGCTGGCCGCGGTGCTGGTGCTGCAGCTGGCGCTGGTGGCGGCCTGGGTGCTGGCCACCGGCATCCGCGGGTTCGTCGGCTCGCTGGGCATCGGCGTGGCCGTCGCGGTGGGCGCCGACCTGCTGCTGGGCCTGCCCGACCGCCCCGACCTGGGCCGGCTGCTGCTGGTGCTGGGTCCGGGCTTCCTGCTCGCGGTGGTGCACCAGATGGCCCGGCCGGCCCCGCGCCGGTACCTCGTCGCGTCCCTGGCCGGGGTGCTGCTGCTGGTCTGCGGCGTCGCCGCGCTGGCGGTCCTGCTCGCCCTGGGCCGGACCCCGGACGGCGACCGGCTGGCCGCCAGCGCGGCGCTGGTCGTGGGTGCCGCGCTGGTCGTCGGGCACCTGGTCGACCTGGTGCTGCCCCGCCCGGTGATCGCCGACGGCGTGCCCCGCGGGCTGCTCGGCCTGGTGCTGGGTGTGCTGGCCGGCGTCGCCGTCGCGCTGCTCCGCCGGCAGCCCGGTGACCTGGTCGACGCCCTGTCGGCGGCCACCTACGGCGCCGCGATCGGCGGGGTGGCCGCGCTGGTGGCGGTCGGTGCGTCCTACGTGGTCGCCGAGCGCCCGCAGCGCGGGGTGGCGCTGCCGCTGGTGCAGGCCGTGCTGCCGTTCGCCGCCGCCGCGCCGGTGGCCTTCTTCCTGGCGCTGCAGACCAGCCTCTGAGCCTGGGAGAGTGGCCCCGGTGAAGGGTCTGCTGATCACCGTCGGGGTGCTCGTCGTGCTGCTGGTGGCCGCCGACCGGGTCGGCGTCCTGCTGGCCGAGGACCAGGTCGCCGCCCAGGTCGCCGCGCAGGGCCAGCTCGCCGGCGAGCCGGAGGTGGACATCACAGGCTTCCCGTTCCTCACCCAGGCCGTCGCCGGGCGCTACGACGACGTGCGGATCTCGCTGACCGCCGACGAGCTGGGCCAGCCCGCCGGGACCAGCGCCGACGTCTCGCTGCAGGGCGTGCGGCTGCCGCTGTCCGACGTGCTGGGCGGGCAGGTCTCCCAGCTGCCGGTGGACCGTGTCGACGGCCGGGCCTCGGTGCCCTACGACCTGCTCGCCGCGCAGCTGGGCGGGGACACCACGCTGACCCGGGAGGGCGACGGGCTGCGGATCACCAAGACCGTCGAGGTGCTCGGCCAGACCATCCCGCTGACCGCGGCCGGCCAGGTCGCCCTCGACGGGCAGGACCTGGTGGTGACCGTGGACTCCGCCGCCGGGGCCGGCATCGACGTCCCGGACTTCCTCCTGGACCAGGCCCAGGACCTGCTGGACTTCCGGTACACGCTGCCCGCGCTGCCCTTCGGCCTGCAGCTCACCGGCCTGCAGACCACCGACGGCGGGGTCGACGTCACGGTGGCCGCCACCGACGTCGTCCTGCAGTAGGGAATCCCCACCGGTCCGGTCGTGTTGCTGGGCGGGATGGACACCACCGGAGCTGTCGTGCTGCTCGTCGCGTTGCTGCTGGCCGGCGTCGCGGCCTGGTGGCTGCGGACCCGCAGCGGTGCGGTGCGGACGACGGGAGCGGGCGTGACCGAGGGACGCGAGGACGTCGAGGTGCTGCGGTCGCTGGGCGTGCGGCCCGAGGACGCCGACCTGACGGTGGTCCAGTTCGCCACCGCCTTCTGCGCGCCGTGCCGGGCGACCAAGGCCCGGCTGGCGCAGCTGCAGACCCGGCACCCGGGCCTCGCGGCCGTGCACGTGGACGCCGAGAGCCACCTGGACGCCGTCCGCGCGCTGGACGTCCGGCGCACCCCGACGCTGTTCTACCTGGGTCGCGGCGGCGAGCTGCTGGGCCGCAGCAGCGGCGCACCGCGCCCCGACGAGCTGCAGGCCCTGGTGGCCGCGCACGCACCGGCGACGGACCCCGTGTGATGGCCCTTGCTAGTCTCCCCGCCGTGGGCACCCTGCTGACTCAGCGACGCACAGTCGACCTGTGCCGTCTGGGCAGCTGCCTGTGTCGGGCCTCCTCCCGAGGCTGACCACCCGCCTCGACGCGCCCTGACCGCCGTCGAAAGGCCCCCACCCCGTGACACCCGCCCGTCGGATCGACGTCCGAGGCCCGCGCTTCGGCGCGTGGATCACCACCGTCGTCCTGCTCACCGGCAGCGGCTGGCTGCTCGCCGTCCAGGCGGCGGTCTTCGCCGTCGGCGCGTTCGCCGGTCTGCGGCACGCCCCCTACGGGCTCCTCTTCCGCACCCTCGTCGCGCCCCGCCTGGGGCCGGCGACCGAGACCGAGGACGAGGCGCCCCCGCGCTTCGCCCAGCTGGTCGGGTTCGGCTTCGCCCTCGTGGGCACCGTCGGCTACCTCGCCGGCGCACCCCTCGTCGGCGCCGTCGCCACCGGGCTCGCGCTCGTGGCGGCCCTGCTCAACGCGGCCGTGGGCTTCTGCCTCGGTTGCGAGCTCTACCTGCTCGCCCGGCGGGCCCGTCCCGCCGCACACCCCTGATCGCCGACCGCAGGAGGAACCACCATGAGCCGTGCAGACGTTCTCGTCAGCGCCGACTGGGCCCAGGAGCACCTGGGTGAGCCCGGCATCGTCTTCGTCGAGGTCGACGAGGACACCAGCGCCTACGACAAGGGGCACCTCGAGGGTGCCGTCAAGCTCGACTGGAAGGTCGACCTGCAGGACCCGCTGCGCCGCGACTTCGTGGACAAGGAGCAGTTCGAGGCGCTCCTGAGCAGCAAGGGCATCTCGAACGACGACACCGTCGTGCTCTACGGCGGCAACAACAACTGGTTCGCCGCCTACGCCTACTGGTACTTCAAGCTCTACGGCCACGACGCGGTGAAGCTGGTCGACGGCGGCCGCAAGAAGTGGGAGCTGGACAGCCGCCCGCTGTCCGACGCCGAGGTCTCCCGCCCGGCCACCACCTACACCGCGCAGGAGCCCGACACCTCGATCCGCGCGTTCCGCGACGAGGTCGTCGCCGCGATCGACACCAAGAACCTGGTCGACGTGCGCAGCCCCGACGAGTTCGCCGGCAAGCTGGTCGCCCCGGCCCACCTGCCGCAGGAGGGCGCCCAGCGCCCCGGCCACATCCCCTCGGCCGTGAACGTGCCGTGGAGCAAGGCCGCGAACGAGGACGGCACCTTCAAGAGCGACGAGGAGCTGGCCGCGCTCTACGCCGACGCCGGCTTCGACGGCTCGAAGGAGACCATCGCCTACTGCCGCATCGGCGAGCGCTCCTCGCACACCTGGTTCGTGCTCAAGGAGCTGCTCGGCCACGAGAACGTCAAGAACTACGACGGCTCGTGGACCGAGTACGGCTCGCTCGTCGGCGTCCCGATCGCCAAGGGGGCCTGACCGTGTGCGGGGCCCCGAAGCAGGGCGGCGCGCTCGCCGGGATCGACCTGTCCACCCAGACGGTCATCCAGGGCTCGGTCTGGCACGACGGCGCCCCGGTGGCCGGTGCCTACGTGCGGCTGCTCGACTCCACCGACGAGTTCACCGCCGAGGTGGTGACCTCGCCGGAGGGCGAGTTCCGGTTCTTCGCCGCCCCCGGTGACTGGAAGCTGCGCTCGCTGGCCCCGGTCGGCCGCGCCGAGCGCGTGCTGTCCGCCGAGGTCGGCCTGAACGAGACCACCCTCGCCATCGCCTGAAGGCAGTCCCCCCAGCGTTGATCAGGGGGGTGCACCGAAGTCCGTCCTCCTGCGCCAGATCTGGTGCGGGAGGACGGACTTCTGCGTAGGAGGACCGCTACAGCCCGAGCAGGTCGGCCAGCTCGCCCACCTGCTCGGTGAAGAAGGCGTCGAGGTCGGTGACGACCCCGGCGAAGTGGCCGAACAGCTCGAAGCTGATCAGCCCGTACACCGAGCTCCAGGTCAGCAGCGCCCGCGCCCGGACGGCGTCGTCGAGGTCGGGGTGCTCGCCGCCCAGGGCCTCGGCTGCCGCCGGGGTGACCAACGACGTCCGGCGGTGCTCGGCCGGCGGCAGCACCCCGGCGCGCGCGGCGTCGCCCAGCACCCGGCCCAGCGCCGTCCCCACCCGACCGGCGGCGGCGACGGTGTCCTGCGGCGCGGCGTAGCCGGGGACGGGGGAGCCGTAGAGCAGCGCGTATTCGTGCGGGTGCGCCAGGGCCCAGGCCCGGACGGCGGCGCAGATGGCGTGCCAGCGGGTGCGGGGCTGCGCAGTGGGGACGTCGGCGGCCTCCGCGGCGGCACCGATCGCGTCGTAGCCCTCGATGATCAGGGCGGTGAGCAGCTCGTCGCGGCTGGCGAAGTACCGGTAGAGCGCGGAGGAGGCCAGCCCGAGGTCGCGGGCCACCGCGCGCAGCGACAGCGCCGCGGCCCCGACGGTGGCCAGCTGACCGCGCGCGGACTCCAGGATCTCCGCAGTCAGCGCCGCGCGGGCGCGCTCCCTCGCCGTGCTCACCACGTGCCGGACGATAGCACCGATCCGGTACGAGAGCAGTGCTCTTGACATCGGGTCGGGGAGAGGCCATGGTCGCTCCAGAACGAGAGCACCGCTCTCGTCGAGCGAGGGAGACGTCGTGGGACTGCACGTGGTCGTGGGCAAGGGACCGGTCGGCTCGGCCGTCGCGGAGGAGCTGGTGCGCACCGGGCACCGGGTGCGGGTGCTGTCGCGCAGCGGCGGGACGTCGTCGGCCGACGTCGAGCACCGGGCGGTGGACGCCGCCGACCCGCAGGCGCTCGCCGCGGCGTCGGCCGGCGCCGATGCGCTCTACAACGCGGTCAACCCGCCCTACCACCGGTGGGCCACCGACTGGCCGCCGATCGCGACGGCGCTGCTCACCGCGGCCGAGCGCAGCGGCGCCGTCCTGGTGGCGATGGGCAACCTGTACGGCTACGGGCGGCCGACCGGGCCGATGACGGCCGACAGCCCGCTGGCGGCCACCGACGTCAAGGGCCGGGTCCGGGCGGCGATGTGGGCGCAGATGCTGGCTGCGCACGAGGCCGGGCGGGTGCGGGTGGCCGAGGCGCGGGCGTCGGACTTCGTCGGCCCGGACATCCCGGCCGGCCAGTCCTACCTGGTCCGCAACCTGCCCGGTGTCCGCGCCGGCAAGCGGGTCTGGGTGATCGGCGACCCCGACGTGCAGCACAGCTGGGCCTACCTGCCCGACGTCGGCGCGACGCTGGCCGCCCTGGGCACCGACGAGCGGGCCTGGGGGAAGGCGTGGGTCGTGCCCAGCACGCCGTCCCGCAGCCAGCGCCAGGCGCTGGGGGACTTCGCCGCCGCGTTCGGCGCCCCGGCGCCGAAGGTGTCGCAGACGCCGTGGCCGCTGCTGACCGCCCTGGGTGCCGTCGTCCCGTTCCTGCGCGAGGTGGTGGCGATCCGGCACCAGTGGGACGCCGACTTCGTCGTCGACGGCACCGCGACGACCGCCGTCCTGGGGACCGGGCCCACGCCGTGGGCGGACGTCGTCGCGCGGACCGCCGGGGCGCTGCCGGTCTGACTCCCGTGCCGCGGGCCGGTCGGGCCGTGGCTACCGTGGCGGGCATGGGTCTGGTCACTGCCTGGGTTCTCGTCGCCCTGGCCGCACTCGCCGCGCTGTGGTGCGCGGTCGGTGCGGCCCGGTCGACCCGTCGCGAGCGCACCGGGGGTACCCGGTGACCGACCCGACCCCCGCCGGGCTGCCCGAGCAGCCGGTCACCGGGCCCACCGAGCTGCCCGTCGAGGAGACCACCGACGTCCGCACCGGACCCGAGGTCGCCCACGGGCTGCTGTCGGTGCTGCCGCTGCTGGGCGAGTGGCACGGCGAGGGCGTGCTGGTCGGCCCGGCCGGGGACCAGCGGTTCGGCCAGTGGGTGCGCTTCGCCCACGACGGCCGCGACTTCCTGGCCTACGAGTCCCGCACCTGGACCATCGCCGAGGACGGCACGGTCGGCGGTCCCGACGTGCGCGAGTCCGGCTTCTGGCGCCCCCGCGGCGAGGACGAGGTCGAGCTGCTCGTCGCCCACCCCGAGGGCCTGGTGGAGATCTACGTCGGCACCGCCCGGACGACGACCAGCTGGGAGCTGACCAGCGACGTGCTGGCCCGCACCCCCGACCACCCCGACGTGACCCAGGCGGCCCGGCTCTACGGGATCGTCGAGGGCGCGCTGATGTACGCCGTGGACCGGGCCGGACCGGACGGCCAGCTGCGCCCGGTCATGTCCGCCCGCCTGGAGAGGATCCGATGAGCACCCCCGCGAGCACCCCCCGCCAGGTCGCCGACGCCTACGTCGACGCCCTCTGCGACCTGGACCCGATCGCCGCCACCGCGCTGGGCACCCGCCCCGGTGACGACCGCCTGCCCGACCTGTCCCCGGCCGGGCTCGAGGCCGACGCGCAGCTGGTCCGCGACACCCTGGCCGAGCTCGACCGGGTGCTGGCCGCCGACCCCGCGCTGGCCGACGACCCGGTGGAGTTCCGCTGCGCCCGGCTGCTGCGCGAGCGGCTGACCTCCGCGCTGGACATGCACGAGGCCGACGAGGGGCTGCGCGAGCTGTCCAACCTGTTCTCCCCGGTGCACTCGGTCCGCCAGGTGTTCTCCATGATGCCGCTGGCCACCACCGAGGACTGGGCCGTGCTCGGTCGCCGGGCGGCCCGGGTGCCCGAGGCCTACCGCGGCTACCTGGCCACCCTCACCGAGGGCGCGTCGCGCGGGCTCTTCGCCGCCCCGCGCCAGGTGGAGACCGTCGTCGGCCAGCTGGGTGAGTGGCTGAGCGGCCCGTACTTCGCCGGCCTGGTCGCCGAGGGCCCCGCGGAGCTGCGGGCCGAGCTGGACGCCGCCGCGGCCGCCGCCGACGGGGCGGTGGCCGAGGTGCGGGACTTCCTGCGCGACGTCTACCTGCCCCAGGCCCAGGGCACGCCGGACGCCGTCGGCCGCGAGCGGTACGCCCGCTTCGCCCGGCGCTGGAACGGCAGCGACCTGGGCACCGGCACCGGCCTGGAGGACGCCTACGCCTGGGGCTGGGCCGAGCACCGCCGGATCCGCGGCGAGCAGCGCGCCGCCGCCGACCTGGTGCGGCCCGGTGCCACGCCGATGGAGGCGATGCGCTGGCTGGGCGAGCACGGCGAGGCCGTCGAGGGCGTCGAGGCGATCCGCGAGCGGCTGCAGCAGATGATGGACGAGGCGATGACCGCCCTGGACGGCACGCACTTCGACATCGCCGAGCCGATCAAGCGCGTCGAGGCCATGATCGCCCCGCCCGGCAGCGCCGCGGCGCCGTACTACAGCCGGCCGTCGCTGGACTTCTCCCGGCCCGGCCGCACCTGGCTGCCGACCCTGGGCAAGGACCGCTTCCCGCTCTGGGACCTGGTGAGCACCTGGTACCACGAGGGCGTCCCCGGGCACCACCTGCAGCTGGCCCAGTGGACGTACGTGGCCAAGGACCTGTCGACCTACCAGACCGCGGTCGGCGGGGTGAGCGCCAACCTCGAGGGCTGGGCGCTCTACGCCGAGCGGCTGATGGACGAGCTGGGCTTCCTCACCGACCCCGGTGCCCGGCTGGGCTACCTGGACGCCCAGCAGATGCGCGCGGTCCGGGTGGTCGTCGACATCGGCATGCACCTGGAGCTGCCGATCCCCGACGACGCCGACGGCGCGCTCACCGAGCACCGCGGCCAGCCCTGGACGCCGGAGCTGGCCCGCGCGTTCTTCGGCGAGTACTGCGGCCGCGACGAGGCCTTCCTGGACAGCGAGCTGGTCCGTTACCTGGGCATGCCCGGGCAGGCGATCAGCTACAAGCTGGGGGAGCGGGCCTGGCTCGAGGGCCGCGCCGCGGCGCAGGCCGCCCGCGGGGACGCCTTCGACCTGAAGGCCTGGCACATGGCCGCGCTGTCCCAGGGCAGCCTGGGCCTGGACGACCTGGCCGACGAGCTCAGCCGCCTGTAGGGATGGCGGCCGCGGCGGCGGAGTCCAGGGCGAGGAGGAACGCGCCCTGGACGACGACCGCCGCGCCGTCCCCCCGCCAGCGGTCGGTGCGCAGCAGCGCCGCGCCCAGGGCCAGGTAGCCGACGTCCAGCCCGGCGTTGACCAGCAGCACCTTCCGCAGCCGGGCCGGGTCGGTGGGTCCGCGGCGCCGCCGGTTGCGGGTGCCGACGGCGGCGATCGCCCCGTCGACCGCGCCCCAGGCGGCGGTCTGCCGGCCGAACCCGCGGGTGCTCTCCCGCACCGACAGCACGGCGCCGACGGCGACGCTGGCCGCCGCCCACGTGCCCAGCACCGAGGTCAGCCGGGTCTCCACCGTCAGCGCGTCCATGCCGGCGATCGTCCTACAGTCGCGGGCGTGGAGCTCGCCGTCGTCGACCTGCCCGCCCTCGACCAGCTGCGCGACCGGTGGGCCGCGGCGTCCGCCGTCGTCACCGCGCTCGGGTTCCCCGACGCCGCCCGGGCCCGCGACGGGCACTGGCGCTGGGACGACGGGGGCGGCAACTGGGCCGAGGTCGTGGTCAGCGCACCGGACCGGGCGGTGCTGCTCGGGTGCGACCGGACCGCCGTCGACCGCCCGTCCCGCCGTCCGGACGGCACGCTGGTGGCCGACGTCCCCGGGTGGTGGTCGGAGCCGCTGCGCGGGCGGACCGAGGAGATCGCGTTCGTGCTGGGCTGGGACGGCGCCGCCTGGTCCCGGGTGCCCTCGGACCTGCCCGACGACCCGGGTACAGGGCTGCCGGTGGACGCCGAGTCGCTGTACGGCGTCGTGGACTCCTACGTCGACGGCGTCGCCGACGACCAGGGCCTGGGCGACTGGCGCACCCCGTGGCCGGCGGTCGCTGCGCTCGGCGCGGCCGGGCCGGAGCTGACCGTGCAGCAGCTGGCCGACGTGCTGGGCCCGCTGGAGGCGGACCTGCCGGCCGGGGTGGTGGCGGCCCAGCGGTTCCGCTGGCCGACCGCGGTCTGACCGACCCCGGACACGGACAACCCCCGGGCTGCTCCGCGGTCCCTGCCGGCTCGATGAGCACTTCTGGCAGGTCGCGGGCCGACTGGACTGGGTCGGCGGCCCGGGGGTCGGGTGACTGTCCGGTTCTCGCTCGCCGCCGTTCGACGGACGGGCGATGCCACGCGCGTCAGACCGGCTTGATCCGGTGCTGAGCGGGCGGCCCATCTGGACGGCGGCTAGCGGACAGCCACCTCACGAGTCCTGAACGACATCAATTGTTCGGACCACCTCCTCTCTCGTGTGCAGCCACGGTACGACCGTGCTCCGCGGCCGCGCAACACCCTTTTTCAGCTCTCCGCGGAGGGGTTCCGGCGGCGCTCGGCGGCCTCGTCGACGGTCTCCCGCGGTGAGGTCTGCGCGACGTCTCGGCCGTGCTCCTGGTAGACGTCGGGGATGCCGTCGCCGTCGTCGTCGCGGGCCTCGGCCTCGGCCATCCGGCGGTAGACGCGGTCCCGCGGCTTGAGCACGGCGGTGGCCAGCAGGGCCGCGATCAGGGTGCCGGTGAGGACGCCGACCTTGACGTGCTCGTCGCGCAGGGACCCGGAGCCGAAGGCGAGCTCGCCGATCAGCAGCGACACGGTGAACCCGATGCCGGCCAACAGCGACAGCCCCATCACGTCGGGCCAGCGCAGGTCGGTGTCCAGCTCGGCCTTGGTGAACCGGCTGACCAGCCAGGTGGCGCCGGTGATGCCGATGGCCTTGCCGGCGACCAGGCCGACGACGATGCCGACGGCGACGGTGTCGGTGAGCGAGGCGCCCAGGCCGGAGAGCCCGCCGACGGTGACCCCGGCGGAGAAGAAGGCGAACACGGGAACGGCGATCCCCGCGGAGATCGGCCGGATGCGGTGCTCGAAGTGCTCGGCCAGGCCGGGCCCGGCGTCCGGACCGCCGGCTGCGTCGCTGCGCACGACCGGCACGGTGAAGGCGAGCAGGACGGCGGCGACGGTGGCGTGCACACCGGACTCGTGGACCAGCACCCAGGTGGCGACGGCCAGCGGCAGCAGCAGCCACCAGTGCCGGACCCGCTTCTGCACCAGGAACCCGAACAGCGCGATCGGGATCAAGGCCAGGGCGAGCGGCCCGAAGGCCAGCGACGACGTGTAGAAGATCGCGATGATCGTGATGGCCAGCAGGTCGTCGACGATCGCGAGCGTCAGCAGGAACGTCCGCAGCGCGGCGGGCAGGTGGGTGCTGATGACCGCCAGGACGGCGAGGGCGAAGGCGATGTCGGTCGCGGTCGGGATCGCCCACCCGGTCAGCCCGCCGTCGCTGCTGCCCAGGTTGATCACCGTGTAGATCACCGCGGGGACGGCCATGCCGCCGACCGCGGCCGCGACCGGCAGGGCGGCCTTGCGGGGGTCGCGCAGGTCGCCGGCGACGAACTCGCGCTTGAGCTCCAGCCCGGCGACGAAGAAGAAGATGGCCAGCAGGCCGTCCGCGGCCCAGGTGCCGAGGGTCAGGTCCAGGTGCAGCGCGGACGGGCCGACGCGGGTGTCCCGGAGCGTCTCGTACGCCGCCGACCACGGGGTGTTCGCCCAGATCAGGGCGATCACCGCGCCGAGGATCAGCAGGACGCCGCCGACGGTCTCCCGGCGCAGCAGGGCCGCGATGCGGACGGCCTCGGAGTAGGTGCCTCGGGAGAACAGGCGGGTGGGGCTGGTCACAGGGCGGCTCCGGGGTGCGGGGTCGGTCGAGGAGTTGCCGACCAGACTTCCCGGCGCACCGTCGTCCAGCTTAACCGCCGGCGTGCACGACCACGACCCCGAGCACGATCAGCCCCACCCCGAGCAGCTCGCGCCGACCCAGCCGGTCGCCGAACACGGCGGCGCCGCCGAGGGTGGCCAGCGCGATGCCCGACCCGGTCCAGATGCCGTAGCCCACGGCGAGGGACACCCCGCTGACCAGCGCCCGGGACATCAGCGCCACGGAGACGCCGATGCCCAGCAGGGTGAGGACGGCGAACCCCGGGCGCCGGAACCCCGCCGAGGCCCGCAGTGAGCCGATGCCGACCACCTGGGCGGCGACCGCGCCGGCCAGCCAGGCCAGCGCCGCCCCGGTCACGTGCGCTCCGCCGGGCCGCCGGTCTGCAGCACCAGCACCCCGGCCGCCAGCACGCCCATGCCGAGGAGCTGGACGGCGGTCAACGGGTCGCGGAACAGCAGCACGCTGGCCAGCGTCGCCGCGGCCAGCCCCACACCGGTCAGCGTGGCGTAGGCCGTGCCGAGGGCGACGCCACCGCGGTCGAGCAGCAGGGAGAACAGCCAGAGCGAGACGCCGTAGCCGACGAGGGTGACCGCGGTGGGCAGCCAGCGGGTGAAGCCGTCCGAGACCCGGAGAGCCAGGGTGCCGACCACCTCGGTGACCACCGCCCCGGTGAGCAGCCAGGCGGAGGGGGTGGGACGCACCCGGTCATCGTCCCCGGTGCGCTCAGGGGTGCCGGAGGTCGACCCCTGCCGGCTCCCAGAGCTGGACGGCGTTGCCCTCGGGGTCCGCCAGGTCGGCGAACCGGCCGTTGGGGTAGGGGGTCGGGTCCACCACGACCTCGACCCCGTGGCCGCGCACCTGGGCGACCATCGCGTCGAGGTCGGCGACCCGGAAGGTGACCGCGAACGTGCCGTTCGAGCGCTGCAGGTGCTCGGCGTCGCGGGGCATCGGCGCGACCACGGTGGGGCCGGCCAGTTGCCACCAGCTGGGATGCTCGTAGGACTCCGGGGCGGGGTCGACCCCGAGCGTCGTGGCGTACCACTGCGCGAGTGCGCCGGGGTCGGTCGCGGCGAAGAAGAAGCCGCCGATGCCGGTGACCTTCTCCATGTCGTCCTCCTCGCCGGTGGCGCCTGGTCCAGCTTCCGCCGTCTGTCGGCTCTCGGGCCTCGCTGAGCAGCAGGACCGGTGCGACGGGGACGGTCCGCGCAACAGTCGTCCTGTCCGTTCCCGGTGGTCAACCTGCGACCTCGGTGGCGGGACCGTGTCGGGCAGCCCGGGGGGCCGGCCTTTCCCGATCAATTGGCCTCTGATCTGCAGGTTCGTCTTGCGGACCAGTCCCGCTTGGGTTACTATTCGTACAGGTGTTCGACTGGAGGAGGTGTGGTGAGCGAGCTACGTTCCGCTGTCGACGCGCTCGCCGCCGACGACCTGCACGAGCTGCGCGACGGCCAGCTCCTCGACCGCACCGCGGAGATCTCGCAGACGATCAACCGGTTGCAGGCCGAGCTGGTGCGCACCGTGCGGCACGCCGACGTGGTCGGGGCCGCCGAGCACGACGGACTCCGCACGATGCAGTCGGTGCTGCGCGGGCACCACCACCTCTCGCCGGGCGCGGCAGCTGCGGTGGTGCGGGCCGGCCGGGCTCTGGAGCACCTGCCCCGGCTCGAGTCCGCCTTCGCCGACGGCGCGGTGACCGCCGCGCAGGTGGGCATCGTCGCGGACGGTCTGAGGCCCGGCGACGTCGCCGCGGCCGAGGAGCAGGGCATCGACCTGGACGCCTTCGATGAGGCCTGGACCGAGGTCGCACGCACCCTGCCGCACGCGAAGCTGGGGACGGCGGTGCAGGCCTTCCGCAACGCCCTGGACCCCGACGGCCCGGAACCCGACCCCACCGAGCAGCGGCGGCTGACGATCACCCGGCACCACGACGGCAGCGGGTCGGGCCGGTTCGACCTCGACGCGGTCGGCCTGGAGAAGGTGGCCGCGGTGATCGAGTCGATGGTGCAGGCCGACCGGCCGCGCGGCGACCTGCGGAACCGGGCGCAGCAGCAGGGCGACGCGCTGGTCCAGTGGGCCGACAACACCCTCGCCGCCGGAGCGCTGCCGTTCCTGCGCACCGTCAAGCCGCACGTGGTGGTGACCGTCGACCTCGAGGACCTGGTCGACCCCGTCGCCGGCCACGACACCGCCACCACCGGCTTCGGCGCCCGCATCTCGGCCGCCCGCGCCCGCTGGGTCGCCTGCGACTCCGCGGTCACCCGGATCGTGATGGGCCCCGACGGGCTGCCGCTGGACGTCGGCCGGACCAAGCGCGTCGTCCCGCCGCACATCCGACGTGCCGTCGAGCAGCGCGACGGTCACTGCGTCTTCGCCGGCTGCCACGCCCCGACGCACTGGTGCGATGTCCACCACCTCGCCGAGTGGGTGCTCGACCAGGGCGACACCAGCCTGGACAACTCCGCGCTGCTCTGCGAGCGCCACCACACGAAGGTGCACCACGGGTTCCGGGTGACGAAGGACGACGACGCCCCACCTGGGCAGCGATGGCGCACCCACCGCCCCGACGGCACCGAAATCATTATCGGACCGCTGCTGACCTGACCTGACCTGACCTGACCTGACCTGACCTGACCTGACCTGACCTGGCCTGACCGGTCCGGTGTGGTGGTGCGCGGGGCTCAGTTCTCCTCCCACCCGATCTCGGGCGCCAGGCTGCCCGTGGTCAGGAAGGCCGCGGCGGCGGCCACGGCGGCGTCGAGTCCGAGGACGACCCGACTGGGGTAGTTCCCGGGCTGACCGCCGGCGACGAGCTCTACCTCGTCCTCGCCGGCCCGGTCCGTCCCCAGCGCGGTCCAGCAGCGCCCGGGCCCCAGATCGGCGTACACGATCAGGCCACGAGCCGCCGAGCCCCCGACGACGAGGTCACCGTCCGCGCGGTGGACGGTGACGAGGCTCCACCGCGCACCGTCCAACCGCTCGATCGCTGCGGTCAGGTCGGTCGTCGTCGGGGCCGACAACGGGTCCCGATCACCGTCGCCGTCCCACGTCATGGTCACGTCCGTGCCGGTGCTCACCGGATCGCGTACAGCAGCGCATCCGCGCGGTCACGGCTCAGCCGGTAGGGATCGTCGTTCTCCGGCCGGTCGGCGACCAGGTCGTCGTCGAGGTAGTCGGCGAGGGCGCGGGCGTCGTCCGTCCGGTCCGTCTCCTGCAACCACGGTCGGTAGCCGGGCAGCTCACCCCGGGCCGACATGTCCGCCAGCACGACGACGTCGACGAACCCCTCGGCGTACGAGCTGGTGTCGTCCTCGGCCACCCACAGCGCCGTGAGCACGGCGCCGGCCCGCAGCAGCACCTGTGCGCTGTCCATGTCCTGCTCGACCGTCAGCCACGTGGCGTAGTCGGCGACCGCCTGCCACTGCGCCTGGACGTCGGCGCCGTCCTCCCGGGACGGGAACGCTCCTGCAGCGCCCGGGCGCGCACCGGTTCCTCGAGGCGTTCCACCGCGCAGTCCAGGGCTGCGGGCTGCGACCAGAACCGCCGTTCCTCCTCGGCGTCCCACGTCCCCGTGCCCGTCGGCGCCAGCAGGTCGTCCTGCCCCGTGGTGCTGAGCTCCCAGCACCGCCGGAAGGCGTCGGACCCCTCGGCCACGCTCCCCCCGGTCGGCGCGCGACGGACCCACGCCACCACCGCGACGACCACCGTCACCAGGACCACGGCGACCACCAGTCCGGACACCAGCACCCGTCGCCGGCGACGGCGTGGGGCGGTGGACTGCTCGCTCGTGGACGGTCCGGGCACATCTGCTCCTCGGCGGGGCGGCACGACGGGGACGGCCGGTGACGACCGCTGATCTCAGCGGGCGAGCAGCTCCTGCACCCGGGCAGTCAGGCCGGCGTCGCCGCGGGCCACGCCGTCCAGCGACGTCACCGGCGCGGCGCCGCGGATGCCGGACAGCAGCCAGACGGCGTCCGCGGCGTGCAGGTCGGCGACCGTCCCGGCGGTGACCGCGGTCGGCCAGTCGTCGGCCTCCGCGGCGGCGAACAGCCGGGCCTGGGTGGTGCCGGCCAGGATGCCGCTGTCCAGCGGCGGGGTGTGCAGCACGCCGTCGGCGGCCCAGACGACCGTGGACGTCGGGCCCTCCAGCAGCCGGCCCTCCGCCGAGGTGAACACCACGTCGTCGGCGCCGACCGCGTGCGCGTGCCGCTGCGCGGCCATGTTGACCGCGTACGACAGCGTCTTCGCCCCGCCCAGCAGCCACGGCGCCGAGGCCCGCACGTCGGCGGCCAGCCCGTAGGTCAGCGCGACCACGGCGACCCCGTCGGCGCGCTGGCGCAGCACGTCCGGCGCCACCTCGGCCAGCAGGGCCAGCGCGGTCGGCGAGGTGCCGTCCCCGCGGGTGAGGAACAGCCGGCACACGCCCTCGACCTCGGCCGGCCAGCCGTCCACGGCCGCGGCGACCAGCTCCCGCCAGGTCGCGTCGTCGACCGGGGGCAGGTCCAGCAGACCGGTGGAGCACTGCAGCCGCGCCAGGTGGTCGGCCAGCCGGGGCGTCGCGCCGCCGACCACGAGCACCGACTCGAACACGCCGTCCCCGCGGGCCAGCCCGGCGTCGAACGCCGTCACCACCGGCTGGTCGGCCGGCACCCTGACCGCCGCGCCGTCCCGCCAGACCGCCACCGCACGCCGTCCGTCCACGGGCCCAGCCTGCCTCACACCACCACCGCGGTGCCGCAGATCGTGCAGATCTCCAGCTGCTGCCGCTTCCAGCGCACCAGCGGCACGAAGAACACCGTGAACTGCTTGTACTGCTTCACCCGCGCCCACACCGTCGTGTTGCCGCACCGCGGGCACGTGCGCGTCGAGCCGGGACCGAGGTCCTTCTGCTTGCTGCCGAACCCGAAGAGGAAGAACACCCACCCGACCCTAGGAGCGCACTACCGTCCCGGCATGGCGGACGACGTCCTCACCTGGCTCCTGGACAGCGACCCGGCCCTGCGCTGGCAGGTCGAGCGCGACCTCGCCGGCGAACCCGAGCCGGTCTGGCGGGCGACGCGGGCCCGGGTGGCCACCGAGGGCTGGGGCGCCCGGCTGCTCGCGCTGCAGGACCCCGACGGCCAGTGGGCCGGCGGCGCGTTCTTCCCGAAGGTGGACGGCGAGGTGCAGTGGCCGGCCGAGGGCGAGGGCCAGCCCTGGACGGCGACCACCTGGTCGCTGGCCGCCCTGCGCGACTGGGGCTGCGACCCCGCGGCGCTCGCCGACACCGCCGACCGCTTGGCCCAGAACTGCACCTGGGAGTACGACGACCTGCCGTACTGGGGCGGCGAGGTCGACGTCTGCATCAACGCGAACACCCTGGCCTCCGGCGTCTGGCTCGGGGTCGACGTCGAGGCCCTGGCCGCCTGGTTCCCCGCGCACCAGCTGGACGACGGCGGCTGGAACTGCGAGTGGGTCGAGGGCACCACCCGCTCGTCGGTGCACTCCACGCTGAACGCCGTCCGCGGCCTGCTCGCCGACGAGGTGGCGACCGGCGGCAGCGACGAGCTGCGGGCGGCCCGGCACCGCGGCGAGGAGCACCTCCTGGCGCGCCGGCTGACCCGGCGGCTGTCCAGCGGCGCGATGCTCGAGCCGTGCCTGGTCCCGCCGACCGCGCCCTCCCGCTGGCGGTACGACGTGCTGCGCGCCCTGGACCACCTGCGCTCGGCCTCCCTGCTCGACGGCACCGACCCCGACCCGCGGGCCGCCGACGCTGTCGAGCTGCTGCGCGCCGGCCGGCAGCCCGACGGTCGCTGGCTGCAGGGGCCGGTCCAGCCCGGTGCGGTCTGGTTCCCCGTCGACGTGCCCGAGGGGGAGCCCTCGCGGTGGGTGACGCTGGGTGCTCGACGGGTCCTGGCCTGGTGGGACCGGGCCTAGGCTCGCCCCGTGACCGACCACAGCCACGAGCCCGCGACGGCGCCCCCGCTGGCCGCGCAGCTGCGGGCCCGCGGGCTGCGGCTGACCACCCAGCGGCAGCGCGTGCTGGCCGCGGTCGGCGCGCTCGAGCACGGGACGCCGGAGGAGATCGGGTCCTGGCTCAAGGAGCAGGCCGGCCCGGACGGCGCCGCCCCCGACACCTCGACGGTCTACCGGAACCTCGAGCTGCTGGAGAAGCTGGGCCTGGTCTGGCACACCCACCTCGGCAAGGGCGCGCCGGTCTACCACGCCGCCCAGCACCCGCACCTGCACGTCGTCTGCTCCGGCTGCGGCCGGATCGACTCGGTCGACCCCGCGGTGATGGACGGCGTCGCGGAACGTCTGGCCGCCGACCTGGGTTACACCCTCGACGTGGGCCACGTGGCGCTGTCCGGCACCTGCCGGGACTGCCGTGCGGCCGGATCGGAGTCCTGAGGTGCCATCCCCCCTGCTGTCCCGCCCCGCCGCCGTCGCCGCCGAGGGCGGTGAGGTCGCCGCGCACTACGGCGAACCGCTGCCCGAGCAGCGCCGTGCCGCCGAGGGCGTCGTGCTGGTCGACCGCAGCGACCGCGACGTCGTCGCCGTCCCGGGGCCCGACCGGCTGACCTGGCTGCACAGCCTGCTCAGCCAGCACCTCGAGCGGCTGCCCGACGGCGCCGGCACCGAGGCGCTCGTGCTCTCCCCGCAGGGCCACGTCGAGCACCACGTCGTGGTCGCCGAGCTGGCCGGCACCACGTGGCTGGACACCGAGCCCGGCACGGGCGCGGCGCTGGCCGGCTGGCTGGACCGGATGCGGTTCATGTTCCGCGTCGAGCCCGCGCTGGTCACCGAGGCGTGGGCCGTGCTCACCCTGGTCGGGCCGCGCACCGACGAGGTGCTGACCGCCGCCGGCCTGCCGGTCCCGGCCGCGCCGTACGAGGTGCTCGCGACCGACGGCGGCTGGGTCCGCCGGATGCCCCCGCTCGGGGACGGCGTGCCGACCGTGGACCTGCTGGTGCCGCGCGCCGAGCTCGACGCCCGGGCCGACACCCTCCTGGCCGGGGGGGCGGTGCTCGCCGGGGTCGACGCCCTGGCCGCCCTCGCCGTCGAGGCGCACCGCCCGCGGCTGGGCACCGACTCCGACCACCGCACCATCCCGAACGAGACGCCCTGGCTGCAGACGGCGGTGCACCTGGAGAAGGGCTGCTACCGCGGCCAGGAGACCGTCGCCCGGGTGCACAACCTGGGCCGTCCGCCGCGCCGGCTGGTGCTGGTGCACCTGGACGGCATGGAGGAGCACCTGCCCGAGCCCGGGACGCCGGTCACCGCCGGCACCCGCGAGGTCGGCCGGCTGGGCACCGTCGTCCGGCACCACGAGCTGGGCGTCGTCGGCCTGGCGCTGGTCAAGTCGGCCACCCTGGAGAAGGGCGCGGCCGACCTCCGGGTCGGCGGCAGCGTCGCCGTCGTCGACCCCGACGACCTGGTCGTCACCACCGACGACACGGTCGCGGCGGCCCGGGAGCGCGTGCGGGCGGTCCGGTCTGCGACGATCGGTCGGTGACCACGGGGACGGCGACGCGAGGGACCCGCGCAGGGACGCTCATCACGCTGGCCCCCACCGGGGCCGAGTCGGCCAAGGCCGACGTCCCCGCGCTGCCGGTCTCCGTCGACGAGGTGGTCTCCACCGCCCGCGACTGCGAGGCGCTCGGCGCCGCCGTCGTCCACCTGCACGTCCGCGACCTCGACACCCGGCCCACGCTGGACCTGGTGCGGGTGCGCGAGGTCGTCGACGCCGTCCGGCAGTCCACCGACCTCGTCGTCCAGCTGTCCTCGGGCGGCGCAGTCACCGACCCGCTGGCCGACCGGGTCGCCGTGCTCGACGCCGAGCCGGACGCCGCCTCGCTCTCGCTGGGCACGGTCAACTTCGGCCGCGACGTCTTCAGCAACCCGTGGGACCTGATCGTCGAGCTGCACACCCAGATGCGCGACCGCGGCATCGTCCCCGAGTACGAGGCCTTCGACCTGGGCCACCTGGCCACGCTGTCCCGGCTGCTCGACCGGCACGGCCTGCCGCACGGCGGGCACGTGCACGTCGACCTGGTCATGGGCGTCCCCGGCGGCATGCCCGGCACCACCGGCGCGCTGGCCGCCTGCCTGCCCGCGATCGACCCGTCCTGGACCTTCGCCGCGACCGGGGTCGGCAGGACCTCGCTTCCGGTGATGCTGGCCGCGCTGTCGGCCGGCGGGCACCTGCGGGTCGGCATGGAGGACACGCTGACCTACGCCCCCGGCGAGCCGGTGCGGGACAACGCCCAGCTCGTCGCCCGCGCCGCCGGCCTGGCCCGGATCGCCCAACGACCCGCCCTGACCACCACCGAGGCCCGCGAGCTGCTGGGCATCCGCGCACCCCAGGAGGCATCCCGATGACCGCTCCGTCCTCAGCCGGTGGCACCGCCGTCGACACCCTGCTCGCCCCGGCCTTCCTCGAGGGCATCGAGCAGCGCGGCATGCTCGACGTCCGCGCCCTGCGCCGGCAGGCCGAGCAGTCCGAGGTCGACCTCTCCTACACCCGGCGCCTGCTGCAGGGCCGGCTGGACATCGTCCGCCGGGAGCTGCAGCGCCGCGCCGAGCACGACGGCCGCTCGCTGGTCGACCTGCTGCCCGAGATCCTCTCGGAGAAGGGCCGCGGCCCGGCGCACGGCCTGGGCCGGCACCAGACGGTGCAGCCCAGCGACCCGGTCGCCCTCGAGCACTGGGTGAACTCGCTGGCCCCCGGCGTCGACCTCTCCGACATCGCCGACCTGCCCGACGACCAGCTCGAGACCGCCGCGCGCGCCCTGGCCGCCGGCGAGCGCGGGCTGTCCGAGCGGCGCCGCGGCGTGCAGGACGTCATGGACTCCCTGGCCGGCGAGCTGGGCCGCCGCTACCGCGACGGCGAGGCCGACGTCGCCCAGCTCCTCGCCGCGGAGGGTCGCCATTAACTTCCCGGACAACCCTGTCCTGGTCGAGGTCTGGCGGTCGGGCTTCTTCGAGTCGGCCCACCGCGGGTCGCTGGTCGTGCTGGACGCCGACGGTGCCGTGACCCACGCGGTCGGCGCGGTGGACGTGCCGACGCTGCCGCGCTCGTCGAACAAGCCCGTGCAGGCCACCACCTACCTGGACGCCGGGTGGGTGCCGCGGTCGACGCAGGAGCTGGCCATCGCCGCCGGCTCGCACTCCGGGGAGCCCGGGCACGTCGAGCTCGCGCTGGCGATGCTGGCCGCGGCCGGTCTCGGCCCCGACGACCTCGGCTGTCCCGCCGCGCTGCCCTCCGACGAGCGGGAGCGGGCCACCTGGCTGGTCGAGGGCCGCGCGCCGGCCCGCGAGGCGATGAACTGCTCGGGCAAGCACGCCGCGATGCTGTCGGCCTGCGTCGCCGCGGGCTGGCCCACGCAGGGCTACCTGGACCGCGCGCACCCGCTGCAGCAGGCCATCGAGGCCCGCCTGGGCGAGGCCGGCGGCGAGCCGGTGAGCGCCGTCGTCGTCGACGGGTGCGGTGCCCCGCAGCACGCGCTGTCGGTGACCGCGCTGGCCCGCGGCGTCCTGTCGCTGGTGCAGGCCGAGCCGGGCACGGCCGGTCGCTCGGTCGCCGACGCGGTGCGGGCCCACCCGTGGCTGGTCGCCGGCACCGGCAAGGACGACACCCTGCTGATGGGCGCGGTGCCCGGCTTGCTCATGAAGGGTGGTGCGGACGGCGTGCACGTCGCCGCCCTCCCCGGCGTCGGCGCGGTCGCGCTCAAGCTGGACGACGGCGGCGACCGCGGTCGGATGCCCGCGCTGTGCGCCGGGCTGGCCCGCCTGGGCGTCGACGCCGAGCTGCTGGCGCCGTTCGCGGTGACCCCGGTGAGCGGTGGCGACGGCGTGGTCGGCGAGGTCCGGCCGTCCGCCGCACTGGTCTGAGCGGAGTCGCTGCGCATCGTTCCCCGAGCGCTGCGACTCCATGAGCGGTTCGTCACACTGCTAGCACCTGTGCTTGCAGGAGCTAGCACCCTGGGTTAGCGTCGTCGGTGTGCAGAACCCGTCGGAGATCGTCAGCTCGGTCCGCGAGAGCGTGACCAGTGCCGTCGAGTCCGCCGCTGCCGAGGCGACCACCGTGTCGACCGCGGTCAGCTCCCAGGTGGGCGACTTCATCCGCACCCAGCGCAACGCCGCCCAGGTGTCGTTGCGCGAGCTGGCCCGCACCGCCGGGGTCAGCAACCCCTACCTCTCGCAGGTGGAGCGGGGACTGCGCAAGCCGTCGGCGGAGATCCTGGCCCAGATCGCCCGGGGCCTGAAGATCTCGGCCGAGACGCTCTACGAGCAGGCCGGGATCCTGGACCGCCGGTCCGGCACGCCCGACACGGTCACCGCGATCCGGTCGGACCCGGCGCTGAGCGAGCGGCACAAGAACGTGCTGCTGGACCTCTACGAGTCGCTGGCCAGCACCCCCGTCACCCCCACCCCGCAGACCTCCCAGGAGGAGTCCCCATGAGCACCACCGAGACCCGCGACCGCACCAAGAAGCGCGCCGCCCGCACCGCCGACGACGCCCGGCTGACCGCGAAGTCCGCCACCGACCTGGTCGTCGAGGCCGGTCGCACCGGGGTGCTGGCCGCCATCGGCGCCGGCGACGTCGCCGTCGGCACCGTCCGCTCGGTGCTGGGCACCGTCCGCAGCAAGGCCGAGGCCCTGCCGGGCGAGGCCCAGGTGCAGGCCGACCTGGCCGCCAAGGAGGTCCGCACCCGGGCCGAGGGCGCCCGCGACAAGGCGTTCTCCGCCGTGAGCCAGGCCCGCGGCAAGGCCGAGGTCGCCGCGGACCGCGCCCAGGGTGCTGCCCGCCCCGAGGCCGTCAAGGGCACCGTCGCCGAGGTGCGCGGCACCGTCGTCGGCCTGGCCGAGGCCGTCCGCCAGCAGGCGCTCAGCACCGTCTCCGGTCTCGCCGCCCGCGGCGAGGAGGTCGTCGAGGACCTGCGCCGCCAGCCCGGCTTCCGCTCCGTCGTGAGCCGCGCCGAGCGCTCGGTCGACGCCGTCGAGGACGCCCTCGAGGACGTCCTGGACACCGCCGACGAGACCGTCGCCGCGGCGTCGGACAAGGCCACCTCGGTCGCCCAGAAGGCCAAGAGCCAGACCAGCAAGGCCGCCGCCGAGGCCAAGGACGAGGTCCGCACCGAGGCGCGCAGCACCAAGCGCACCGTGCGCTCGACCACCGGACCCAAGGCCACCGCCCCCAAGGCCCCGGCCAAGCGCACCGCGCGGAAGCCCGCGGCCGGGCGGACCTCGCCCCTGGTGCCCCCGGCCAAGAGCGCTGCGGCGAAGGACACCGCGCCGTCGGCCAGCAGCACCGCCCCCTCGGCGTCCAGCAACGCGCCGTCGGCCAGCAGCTCGGCGCCCTCCTCGAACTGAGGAGACCCGCCCCGCCGTCAGGGCCCGCAGCCTCGCGCTGCGGGCCCTGACGCGTGTCCGCGGTCTACCCTGGCGCCATGCCGGCCTTCGACAACGCCCTGTTCGCGGTCATCACCTATGCCGTGCTCGGGCTGGGGGCCTGGGCCACCGTCGACGCGATCATCCGGCCGGCCGCCGGCTACGTCGCCGCCGGCAAGCTGAGCAAGCCCGCCTGGGTGGCCATCACCGCCATCGCGACGCTGGTCGTCTACGGCATGGGCGTGATGTCGTTCCTGGGCCTGCCGGCGATCGTCGGGATCATCGTCTACCTGGTCGACGTCCGGCCGGCGCTGCGTGGCCTGCAGTCGGGCAACAGCAGCTGGTGACCCACCCGCGGCTCAGCCGCGGGGCATGACCGCCCACAGCACCAGGTAGGCGATGAACTGCGGCCCCGGCAGGACGCAGGAGACCACGAAGGCCACCCGGACGACGGTGCGCGAGAGGCCGAAGCGCCGGGCCAGCCCGGAGCACACCCCCGCCACGACCTTGTGCTGGGTGTCGCGGGAGAATCTGCGGGACGCCGGAGAGGTCATGGCTACACCGTAAGGCGACTGCCTGGACGGTGCCTGGGCAGATCAGGCGAAGATGCCCGCCGGCGGCTCGGGCGAGGGCACGGCGGTCGCGTCGGCCACCGGCAGCGCCGTCCCGACGAACGCGGTGAGGTCGACCCCCGCCACGACCCGGGACGGCATCGGGTCCCCGGCGCAGCGCCGGGTCAGCGCGGCGACCGGCAGCTCGGCGTCCGACGCCACCGCCACTGTGTTGCCGTGCCGGCGCCCGCGCAGCGTGCCGGGCTCGGCGACCAGCAGTACGTGGCCGAACACCGCGGCCAGGGTGGCCGCCTGCGTGCGCAGGAAGCGCAGCGGCGGTCCGTCGGAGACGTTCCACGCGGTCACCCCGCCCGGGCGCAGCACCCGGGCGACCTGGCCGGCGAACTCCGTGCTGGTCAGGTGCGCCGGCGTGCGGGCACCGGCGAAGACGTCGACCAGGACGACGTCCGCGCTCGCGTCGGGCAACGCCTCCAGCCCGGCCCGGGCGTCGGCCGCCCGGACCCGGATGCGCGCGCCCTTCGGCAGCGGCAGGTGCTCCCGGACCAGCTCGGTCAGCGGCTCGTCGAGCTCGACCACCCGCTGGCGCGAGCCCGGCCGGGTCACCGCGACGTAGCGCGGCAGGGTCAGCGCGCCGCCGCCGAGGTGGACGACGTCCAGCGGCACACCCTCGTCGGCGGCCAGGTCGACGACGTGGCCCATCCGGCGCACGTACTCGAACTCCAGGTGCTCGGGCTCGTCCAGGTCGACGTGGGACTGCGGGACGCCGTCGAGCATCAGCACGAAGGAGCGGTCCCGGTCGGCGTCGCCGAGGATCTCGGCCACCCCGCCGGCGGTCGGCACCCGACCGGGGAGCAGCGGGTGCTCGGGGCCGCTGGTCCGGCGCTCGCGTCGGCTCACGACGGCGCGACCGCCGACCAGCGCACGGTCACCTCGCCGTGCCGCCAGCGCCGGCTGGACCCGACCAGCGGCCAGCCCTGCGCGGCCATCGCCTCGACCGCGGCCACCCAGCGCTGCCGCGGGCCGAACGTCGACAGCCCGGCCGCGGCGGCCCAGCAGGCGTCGAGGGCGGTCAGGAAGGCGTGCACCGGCTGGCCGGGCACGTTGTGGTGGATCAGCGCCTTGGGCAGCCGCTCGGCCAGGTCGGAGGGCCGGTCGATGTCCGAGGGCCGGACGGCGAGGGTCAGGGTGAGCGGCCCGGAGTCGTCCAGCGCCACCCAGCACGCCCGCCGTCCCCACTCGTCGCAGGTGCCCTCGACCAGCAGGCCGCCGGGGCCCAGGGCGGCGCACATCGTCGTCCAGGCGCGGGCGGCGGACTCCTCGTCGTACTGGCGCAGCACGTTGAACGCGCGGACCAGGACCGGGGACAGCCCGGCCAGCTCGAACCCGCCGAGCCGGAAGTCCACCCGGGGCGGGTCCCGGTCGTCGGCCACGGAGGCGACCCGGTCGGGGTCGATCTCCAGCCCGACGACCTCCAGGCCGGTGACCTCGGACCCCAGGCGGTCGACCAGCTCCAGGGTGGTCACCGCCGACGCGCCGTAGCCCAGGTCCACCACGAGCGGGCGGGCGGCGTCGCGCAGGCGGGGGACCTGGGTCGCCACCAGCCAGCGGTCCACCCGGCGCAGGCGGTTGGCGTTCGTCGTCCCGCGGGTCGGCAGGCCCAGCGCGCGGGCCCGGCCGGCGGCCAGCCGGGGTTGCTTGCGGGTGGGGGGCAGCACCGCCTTGCGGGAGTGGTCGCTGCTCACCGGTCCGGAGGGTAGTCGCGCGGCGGTTAGCGTGGAGCCGTGCAGGTGCATCAGGGAACCCGACTGGCCGAGTTGACCACGCTGGCGGTGGGCGGACCCGTGGACCGGCTGGTCGAGGTGCACGACGCCGACGAGCTGGTCGCCGCCGTCCGCGACGCCGACGCCGCCGGCCGGCCGCTGCTGGTGCTCGGCGGTGGGTCCAACGTGGTCGCCCCCGACGCCGGGTGGCCCGGGGACGTCGTCGCCGTCCGGTCCCGGGGCGTGGTCCGCACCGGGGACGCCGTGCAGGTGCAGGCCGGCGAGCCGTGGGACGACCTGGTGGCGCACACCGTCGCGCAGGAGCTCGCCGGCATGGAGGCGCTCAGCGGCATCCCGGGCAGCACCGGGGCGACGCCCGTGCAGAACGTGGGCGCCTACGGCCAGGAGGTCGCGCAGACCATCACCGCCGTCCAGGTCCTCGACCGCCGCGACGGCTCGGTGCGCACGCTGACCCCCGTCGAGTGCGGCTTCGGCTACCGGGACTCCGCGCTCAAGCAGCACCCCGGGGTGTTCGTCGTCCTCACCGTGACGTTCGGGCTGCAGTCCTCGCCGCTGTCGATGCCGGTCGGCTACGCCGAGCTCGCCCGCCGGCTCGGCGTCGAGGTGGGGGAGCGGGCGCCGCTGGCCGACGTCCGGGCCGCCGTCCTCGAGCTGCGCCGGGGCAAGGGCATGGTGCTGGACCCCGCCGACCCCGACTCCCGCAGCGCCGGGTCGTTCTTCACCAACCCGGTGGTGCCGGCCTCGATGGCCGTGGAGGGCTGCCCCAGCTGGCCGGCCGGCGACGACGTGAAGCTGTCGGCGGCGTGGCTGGTGCAGCACGCCGGGTTCGGCCGCGGCACCCGGCAGGGCCACGTCGGGACGTCGTCCCGGCACTCGCTGGCGCTCACCACCGAGCCGGGTGCGACGGCCGACGAGCTGCTCGCCTTCGCGGGGAAGGTCGTGGACGCCGTCCGGGACCGCTTCGGCGTGACGCTGGTCCCCGAACCCACCGCCGTCCGACCCTGAGGCCGCGCTCGAGCCCGCCGCTCAGGACTCGCGGTGCACCTTGTGCTGGGCGGCCTGGGCGCGCGGGCGGACCACCATGAGGTCGATGTTGACGTGGTGCGGCCGGGTGACCGCCCAGGCGATGCAGTCGGCGACGTCGTCGGCGACCAGGGGCTCGCGGACGCCCTCGTAGACCTTGGCGGCCTTCGCGGCGTCGCCGGTGCGGTTGAGCGCGAACTCGTCGGTCTTCACCATGCCGGGGGCGATCTCCACGATCCGCACCGGCTCGGCGACCAGCTCCAGCCGCAGGGTCTCCGCCAGGGTGTGCACGCCGTGCTTGGCCGCGGTGTAGCTCGCCCCGCCCTCGTAGCTGACCAGGCCCGCGGTCGACCCGACGAAGACGACGTCGCCGGCGCCCGACGCCCGCAGGGCCGGCAGCAGGGCCTTGGTCACCCGAACGCTGCCCAGCACGTTGACCTCGAAGGACCGGGTCCAGGAGTCCAGGTCTGCGTCGGCCACCGGTGCCGCGTCGAAGGCGCCGCCGGCGTTGTTGACCAGCACGTCCACCCGGTCCAGCGAGGCGACCAGCGCGGCCACCGAGTCGGCGTCGGTCACGTCGAGCTCGACCGCGCGGCCGCCGATCTCCCCGGCGAGCTCGGTCAGCCGGTCCATCCGCCGGGCCCCGAGGACCACGGAGAAGCCGTCGGCGGCGAGCCGGCGGGCGGTCGCGGCGCCGATCCCGCTGGACGCGCCGGTGACGACGGCCACACGTCCGTCGCCGGGGAAGGGGAGGGCTCGAGTCTCGGCAGGCATGGGCCCAGTCTGCTGGTGCAGGATGGGGTGTCGCAGAGGTGCCCGCCGGGGGCGCCCGGCGGGGAGGAGTCGACGTGCCTGCTCGGCGCCCGCTCCGCCCTGTGGGCCCCTGGCACCCCCGCCCGCCGCAGGTCCGCCGGGTGGCCACGCTCAGCGTGCACACCAGCCCGCTGGACCAGCCCGGGGCCGGGGACGCCGGCGGCATGAACGTCTACGTCGTCGAGGTGTCCCGCCGGCTGGCCGCCCGGGGCATCGCGGTGGAGATCTTCACCCGGGCGACGTCGTCGGACCTGCCGCCGGTCGTGGAGATGGTGCCCGGGGTGACCGTGCGGCACGTGTCCGCCGGACCCTTCGAGGGCCTGGGCAAGGACGACCTGCCCGCCCAGCTGTGCGCCTTCACCGCCGCCGTGCTGCGCGAGGAGGCCCGGCACGAACCCGGCTTCTACGACGTGCTGCACAGCCACTACTGGCTCTCCGGGCAGGTCGGCTGGCTGGCCCGGGACCGCTGGGGCGTGCCGCTGGTGCACTCGGCGCACACCCTGGCCAAGGTCAAGAACGCCGCGCTGGCCGAGGGCGACGCCCCCGAGCCCATGGCCCGGGTCATCGGCGAGGAGCAGGTGGTCGCCGAGGCCGACCGGCTGATCGCCAACACCGTCGAGGAGGCCCGCCAGCTCGTCCGCTGGTACGACGCCGACCCGGCGCGCACCCTCGTCGTCCCGCCCGGGGTGGACCTGGAGCGGTTCACCGACCGCCGGGACCGGGCCGCCGCGCGCCGGGCGGTCGGCGTGGCCGACGACGCCCTGGTGCTGCTGTTCGTCGGCCGGATCCAGCCGCTCAAGGCCCCCGACGTCCTCCTGCATGCCGCGGCCCGGCTGCTGGCCGACGAGCCCGCGCTGCGCGCCAGGCTGCAGGTGCTGGTCGTCGGCGCCCCCAGCGGCAGCGGGCTGGCCGAGCCGCGCCAACTGCAGGAGCTCGCCGTCTCCCTCGGGATCGCCGACGTCGTCCGGTTCGTGCCGCCGCAGGGCCCGGCGGCCCTGGCCGACCACTACCGGGCCGCCGACGTCGCGGTCGTGCCCAGCCACAACGAGTCCTTCGGCCTGGTCGCCCTGGAGGCGCAGGCCTGCGGCACCCCGGTGGTCGCCGCCGCCGTCGGCGGGCTGCCCACGGCCGTCGCCGACGGGGTCTCCGGCGTGCTGGTCGACGGGCACGACCCGGCCGACTACGCCGCCGCCATCCGCAAGGTCGTCGAGCAGCGCGAGGTGCTGTCCGTCGGTGCCCGCCAGCACGCGGAGTGCTTCAGCTGGGACCGCACCGCCGGGTCCCTGGTCGAGGCCTACACGGCGGCCATGGGCGAGATGCGGGCCGTGGTCCGCTCGCCCCGGGACCGGGTGCGCGACGCCGTCCGGGCGTTCTCGGTCGGGGGGACGGCGCGGTGAGCGTGCTGCCCGAGCTCGAGGCCCTCGTGGACGCCGCGCTGCGCGACGCCGAGCTGGTCTACGAGCACCCGGCGCCGGGGCGGTTCCTGGTCGACCTGCCCGGCACGAACAAGCTCAAGACGGTCTGCGGGCTGGTGCTGGGCGAGCACGGTCTGCGGATCGAGGCGTTCGTCTGCCGCCAGCCCGACGAGAACCGCGAGCAGCTGTGGACCTGGCTGCTGCAGCACAACGCGCGGATGTACGGCGTGTCCTACTCCATCGACACCGCCGGAGACGTCTACCTGACCGGTCGGCTGTCGGCCGCAGCGGTCACCGCCGAGGAGATCGACCGGCTGCTCGGTGCGGTGCTCAGCTACGCCGACGACCACTTCAACACGATGCTGGAGATCGGGTTCGGCACCTCGATCCGTCGGGAGTGGGCCTGGCGGGTCAAGCGGGGGGAGTCCCTGCGCAACCTCGAGGCCTTCGCGGACTTCGTCGAGCGCGGGTGACCGAGGCGGCCCCACCGGGCTACCGGCGGCGCTGGTGGGTGCTGACCACCATGATCGTCTGCCTGCTCGTGGTGATCATGGGCAACACGGTGCTCAACGTCGCCCTGCCCACCCTGCAGCGCGACCTGTCGGCCACCCAGAGCCAGCTGCAGTGGGCCATCGACGCCTACATCCTGGTCTTCGCCGGCCTGCTGTTCAGCTGGGGCGTGATCGGCGACCGGATCGGCCGCCGCCGGGCGCTGCTGATCGGGCTGGGCATCTTCTCGCTGGGCTCGGTGCTCGCCGCGTTCTCCGGGTCGGCGCAGGAGCTGATCGCCTGGCGTGCGCTGATGGGGGTCGGTGGTGCCGCGGTGCAGCCGGCCACCCTGGCGGTGATCAGCAACGTCTTCCCGGCCGGCGAGCGCAGCCGGGCCATCGGTATCTGGGCCGGCGCCGCCGGCATCGGCATCGCGGGTGGCCCGCTGGCCGGTGGCCTGGTGCTGGAGCACTTCTGGTGGGGTGCGGTGTTCCTGCTGGGCATCCCGGTGGCCGCGGTCGGCGCCGTCGGCTGCGTGACCCTGGTGCCGGAGTCCCGGGACCCGGCGCCGGGCCGGCTCGACGTCCCCGGGGTGCTGCTGTCCATCGCCGGGCTGGGCTCGCTGGTCTTCGGCATCATCCGCGGCGGCGAGGGGGTCGGCTGGACGACGCCCGGCGTGCTCGTGCCGTTGCTGGGCGGCGTCGTCCTGCTGGTGGCGTTCGTCTGGTGGCAGCGGCGGACGACGCACCCCGCGCTGGACGTCTCGCTGTTCCGGCTGCCGGCGTTCTCCGCCTCGGCCGCCGCGCTGGCGCTGAACTTCTTCGCCCTGCAGGGCGCCACGTTCTACCTCGTCTACTACCTGCAGGGCGTGCTCGGGTTCTCCCCGCTGCAGTCCGGGGCGACCCTGGTGCCGATGGCGGTGGCCATCGCGCTGGCCTCGCCGCGGGCGTCGGTGCTGGCCGACCGGTTCGGCGCCAAGCTGGTGTGCGCGGCCGGCTTCGGGCTGATGGCCTCGGCGTTCGCGGCCAACCAGCTGCTGGACACCGACCCGCCGATCTGGCTGGTGCTCGTCGTCCTCTTCGTGCAGGGGCTGGGCCTCGGGGCGGTGCTGGCGCCGGCGACCGAGTCGATCATGAGCGTGGTGCCGCGGGAGAAGGCCGGCGCCGGGGGAGCGGTGAACAACACCGTCCGCCAGGTGGGCGGCGCGCTCGGCGTGGCCATCCTGGGGTCGCTGGTGGCCGGGGTCTACGCAGCGCGGCTGGGCGATGCCGTGGACGTGCTGCCCGCCGACGCCCGCGAGCAGGCCCGGCAGTCGGTGGTGGCGACGCTGGAGGCGGTGCGGTTGGCCGGCGCCGGCGCGCAGGGGCTGGTCGACCCGGCGCGGCAGGCGTTCGTGGAGGCCATGCACGTCACCGCGGTCGGGACGGCGGCCTCGGCGGTGGTCGCGGCCGTCGTGTGCCTCGTCTGGCTGCCCGGCCGCCGCCGTCCCTGATCGGCAACCACATGGTTGACGACCGGCGCCTCGCGGGCTAACGTCTTCTGCAACCGAACGGTTGAGGACGGAGGGGTGATGGCCGACCAGCTCTCCCGGGTGTTCGCCGCCCTGGCCGACCCCACCCGGCGCGACATGGTCGCCCGGTTGACCGTCGCCGACGCCACGGTGGGCGAGCTCGCGGCCCCCTACGACGTCAGCACCCAGGCCGTCTCCAAGCACCTCAAGGTGCTCGAGGGTGCCGGCCTGGTCACCCGCGGCCGTGCGGCGCAGACCCGCCCGGTCCACCTGGAGGCCGAGGTGCTGGACCTGATGACCGCCTGGATCGAGCGCTACCGGCGCCGGGCCGAGGAGCGCTACACCCGCCTGGACGCCGTCCTGGCCGAGCTCGACACCACCGAGGAGGACCTGTCGTGACCACCACCGCCCCGCAGGCGACCATCGCCGCCGACGCGGCGCTGCCGCTGATCCGCATCACCCGCGACTTCCGCGGCACCGTCGCGCAGCTGATGCGCGCCCACCTGGACCCCGAGCTGTTCGCCCGCTGGGTGGGCCCGAACGGCATGGACACCCGGGTCGACCGCTGGGACGCCCGGGACGGCGGCGAGTGGCGCTACGTCGCCGGCCGGGACGGCGAGGAGTACGCCTTCCGGGGCTGCTTCCACCGGATCGGCACCGACACGATCGTGCAGACCTTCACCTGGGAGGGCATGCCGGAGGACGTCTCGCTGGAGACGCTGCGCTTCGAGGACCTGGGGGAGGGGCGCACCCGGCTGCACGCGCAGTCGCTGGTCGACTCCTTCGAGGGCCGCGACGCCTGGCTGCGCAGCGGCATGGAGATCGGCGTCGACCAGGGCTACGCCAAGCTCGACGCGCTGCTGCTCGACGCGCCGCTGGTGCAGGCGTGAGCGCCGCGGACCGGCACGCCCGGATCGCCGGCCGCTTCGGCGCGGTGGTCGGCGGGGTCACCGACTGGACCGCACCGGCCCCGGTCGAGGGCTGGACGGCGGCCGAGGTCGTCGGCCACCTGGTCGAGTGGCTGCCCGCGCTGCTGGCCGCCGACGACATCACCCTGGCCGTCGACCGCACCGGGGACCCCGCGGAGGACTGGACCCGGCACGCGACCGCCGTCCAGGCACTGCTGGCCTCGCCGCGGGCGGCCGAGCCGTTCACCCACCAGCACCTGGGCACGCTGCCCCTGGGTGACGCGGTCGACCGGTTCTACACGACCGACGTGCTCTTCCACACCTGGGACCTGGCCACGGCCAGCGGTCAGGAGTCGGGCCTGGACGAGGCGGAGTGCGCCGAGCTGCTGGCCGGCATGCAGCCGATGGACGAGATGCTGCGCCAGTCCGGCCAGTACGGGCCCAAGGTCGCCGTGCCCGACGACGCACCGGCCGTCGACCGGCTGATGGGCTTCCTGGGGCGCGACCCCGGACGGTGAACCGGGGTGGCCCGACGGCGATCGGCCACGTACAAACGGTGGGGGTCGTCCACCACCGCGGCCGTCACCGACGAGGAGGACCGATGGCCGCCCGGAACCGCCGACCGCTGCTGCGCGCCACCCTCGGGGCGCACCTCGCCGGCGAGGTCGATCCGATCGCCACCACCGAGGCCGCCCGGGGGGTGGCCTACGCCCTGGTCGACCGGGCCCGCGCCACCGATGACCCCGAGGTCACCCGGCGGCTGGTCACCCTGGCCGACGACCAGGGCCTGGACGAGCTGGCCGAGCTGTGGGCCGACGCCCCGGCGATCTCCCTGCCCGGTGCGCTGTGGCGGCTGTACCTGCTGCGGGCCTGGGTGCAGCGTGACCCGGTCTCGGCGGCCCGTCAGTTCGAGGCCGGCCGCGGGCGCGTGCTGCCCCGCGAGGTGGTCGCCGGCCTGGCCGACCCGCCGGGCCCCGACGGCGTGCGCGACCTCGCCGACGCCGTGCTGACCGGGGTTTTCGAGGGCGACCTGGACGTCGCGCTGGACCGCGCCGCTGCCTTCTGCTGGGTCGTCGCGGGCGGCCGCGCCGCGCACGCCGACGAGCTGGACGACGTCGACGGCGAGCAGGCCGACCGGGTGACCCGCACCGGCCACGCGCTGGCCCGCACGGCCGACCAGCTCGCCGCAGCGGCCCGCCGCTGGCGGGCGGGCACGCTCACCTGAGGGCTGCACCGTGGCCGACGAGACCGAGCTGCGGGGGCGCACCCGGGCGCTGACCGGGGTCGTGCTCGCCTCCGCGCTGGTCTACCCGCTGCTGGCCTGCGCGGTGCAGCTCGCCTTCGCCCAGTTCCTCACCGGGGACGTGGGCGCGGCGGTCGGCTGGGGGACCGCGACGGTCGCGCTGTGCGTGGCCGTGGTGGCGGTGATCCGGTGGAGCACCGGCCGCCGGGTGCGCAGCCCCTGGTTGCTGGCCGGGCTGGGCCCGCCGCTGCTCCTGGAGCTCTGGCTGGCCTGGCCCCTGCTCGCCGGCTGAGCCGTCGGGCAGGATGGACGACGTGACCGGAACTCTGGTGCTCCTCCGCCACGGCGAGAGCGAGTGGAACAAGGCCAACCTCTTCACCGGCTGGGTCGACGTGTCCCTGTCCGAGAAGGGCCGCGCCGAGGCGACGCGGGGTGGTGAGCTGCTGGCCGCCGAGGGGCTGCTGCCCGACGTGCTGCACACCTCGCTGCTCAAGCGGGCGATCACCACCGCCGAGCTGGCGCTGGCCGCGGCCGACCGGCAGTGGATCCCGGTGACCCGCTCCTGGCGGCTCAACGAGCGGCACTACGGCGCCCTGCAGGGCAAGGACAAGGCCGCCACCCTCGCCGAGTACGGCGAGGAGCAGTTCATGACCTGGCGGCGCAGCTACGCCACCCCGCCGCCGCCGATCGCCGCCGACGACGAGTACAGCCAGGACGCCGACCCGCGCTACGCGTTCCTGCCGCCGGAGGCCCGGCCGGCCACCGAGTGCCTGGCCGACGTCGTCGTCCGGATGCTGCCGTACTGGTACGACGCGATCGTGCCGGACCTGCGGTCCGGCAAGACGGTGCTGGTCACCGCGCACGGCAACAGCCTGCGGGCGCTGGTGAAGCACCTGGACGGCATGGGCGACGACGAGGTGGTCGGGCTGAACATCCCCACCGGCGTCCCGCTGCGCTACGACCTGGACGACGACCTGGTCCCCACGAACCCCGGTGGCCGGTACCTGGACCCCGAGGCGGCCGCCGAGGCCATCAAGGCAGTGGCGGCCCAGGGCAAGAAGTGAAGGACCCCTGACGACGAAGGGCCCCGGGACGACGTCCCGGGGCCCTTCGTTGTGGTGCGGTGCGCTAGCTGGCGACGGCGACCGGGAGGGGGCGCTCGCCGGTGACCAGGTAGACCACCCGGCGGGCGACGCTGACCGCGTGGTCGGCGAAGCGCTCGTAGTACCGGCCCAGCAGGGTGATGTCGATGGCCGACTCGATGCCGTGCGGCCAGTCGTTGCCCAGCAGCTCGCGGAACAGCTGCTGGTGGTTGCGGTCCATGAGGTCGTCCTCGGCCTCGAGCTGGACGGCGGCCTCGATGTCGCGCTTGGCGATGATCGTGCCGGCCTGGGCGACCAGGCTCTCGGCGATGTGGCCCATGTCCAGGAAGACCGGGCGGACCTCCTGCGGCACCGCGTGGTCCGGGAAGCGCATCCGGGCGACCTTGGCGATGTGCTGGGCCAGGTCGCCCATCCGCTCCAGGTCCTGCACCGTGGCCATCGCGGTGGTGATCGCCCGCAGGTCGGTGGCCACCGGGGCCTGCCGCGCGAGCAGCGTGAAGCAGCGCTCGTCGACGTTCTCCCGCACCCGGTCGATGTGCTGGTCCCCGGCGATGACCAGGTCGGCCAGGGCCACGTCGGCGTCCAGCAGGGCCGTGGTGGCCTTGCTCATCGCCGAGCCGACGGAGTTGGTCATCTCCACCAGGCACGTGTTGATGTCGTCGAGTTCTTCCCGGTAGCTGTCGCGCACGGTTCCCCTCCAGGTCTGCCGGGCGGGCGGGCCCGGGGCAGACGGCGTCGTCGGGCGCGGCGCAACCGGCTGGTTGCGGCTCGGGCGCCCGGGGACGAGCCTAGGGACTGATCGGTTCCCGCGCCGGGGCGCGCAGGTGAACGACGGCCCACCGGCCCGTGAACACTCCCTCCCGCGGGGGGTGATCACCCCTCCGGAGGCCGGGCGCGGGCCCCCCGGCGGCCTAGCATCGAGGCGTGCACCCGCTGCTGTGGCTGGCGCTCGGCCTCGTGCTGGGCGGTGCGGTCGGCGTCCTCGTCGCCCGCCTCCTCACCCGTGGTCAGCGTCCCGACCCCACGGGTCCCGCGCCGGACTACCTGCCCGGGTCGCCCACCCCGGTGGACGACGAGACCGTGCTCGCCCGCCGGCTGCTGGACCTGATGGACCCCGCCGTGGTGCTGCTGGACCTCTACGACTCGGTGCTGCTGGCCAACCCCTCGGCCCGTGCGCTGGGCATCGTCCGGGGCTCCCGCCTGCTGGTGCCCGGTCTGGTCTCCGTGGCGCACGAGGTCCGCCGCAGCGGGAGCCGGCGCTCGGACGTCCAGCTGCCCGGGGACCTGGTCGGCACCGGGCCCCGGATGGTCGGCGTGCACGGCGTCCGACTGGACAGCGGCCCGGCCCTGGAGCGCGGCCCGGTCGCCCTCGTCCTGCAGGACGTCACCGAGGCCCGCCGGGTCGAAGCCGTGCGCCGGGACTTCGTCGCCAACGTCGGGCACGAGCTGAAGACGCCGGTCGGTGCCCTCCTGCTGCTCGCCGAGGCCACCCAGGGGGCGGCCGACGACCCCGAGACGGTGCAGCGCTTCGCCGCCCGGATGACCCACGAGGCCGACCGGCTGTCCCGCCTGGTCCGCGAGCTGATCGACCTCTCCCGCCTGCAGGGGGCCGAGCCGCTGCCCGAGCTGACCCCGATCGACGTGCACGACGTGGTGGCCGAGGCCGTGGACCGCACCCGGCTGGCCGCCGCCGCCAAGGGCATCGAGCTGGCCGTCGGCGAGCAGACCGGGCTGGTCGTGCGCGGCGTGGAGGCCCAGCTGGCCACCGCGGTGACCAACATGCTGGCCAACGCGGTCGCCTACTCCCCGGACGCCACCAAGATCGCCGTCGGCACCCGGGCGCGCTCGGGCTTCGCCGAGATCGCGGTCACCGACTCGGGCATCGGCATCCCGCGCGCGGACCGGGCTCGGGTGTTCGAGCGGTTCTACCGGGTCGACCAGTCCCGGGCCAGCGCCACGGGCGGCACCGGTCTGGGCCTGGCCATCGTCAAGCACGTGGCCACCAACCACGGCGGGTCGGTCACGGTGTGGAGCGAGGAGGGCCTGGGGTCGACGTTCACCCTGCGCATCCCGCTGGCCCCGGCCGAGCCCGACCCGATCCCCACCACGGACCCCGCGGGGATCTCCCGCGATCGTGTCGACGCGCTCCGCGCGGCCGTCACCCCGACAGATGTGCAGAGAGGACGGTCATGACCCGAGTGCTGGTCGTGGAGGACGAGGAGTCCTTCTCGGACGCGCTGTCCTACATGTTGCGCCGCGAGGGCTACGAGGCGGTCGTCGCCGGCAACGGGATCGACGCCCTGGCCGAGTTCGACCGCGGCGGTGCCGACATCGTCCTGCTGGACCTCATGCTGCCCGGCCTGTCGGGCACCGAGGTCTGCCGGACACTGCGGGCCAAGAGCGCGGTCCCGATCATCATGCTGACCGCCAAGGACACCGAGATCGACAAGGTCGTCGGCCTCGAGCTCGGCGCCGACGACTACGTCACCAAGCCGTACTCCGCGCGGGAGCTGCTCGCCCGGATCCGCGCCGTGCTGCGGCGGGGCAGCGAGACCGACCTGCCGGTGGACGCCGCGCTGGCCGCCGGTCCGGTGCGGATGGACGTCGAGCGGCACACCGTCGCCGTGGACGGCGAGACCATCTCGCTGCCGCTCAAGGAGTTCGACCTCCTCGAGCTGCTGCTGCGCAACGCCGGCCGGGTGCTGACCCGGGGCCAGCTCATCGACCGGGTGTGGGGCGCGGACTACGTGGGCGACACCAAGACCCTCGACGTCCACGTCAAGCGCCTGCGCGCCAAGATCGAGCCCGACCCGGCGACCCCGAAGTGGCTGGTCACCGTGCGAGGCCTCGGCTACAAGTTCGAGTCCTAGCCCCTCGGCCCCTGCGAGGGGGCCGAGGGGGTCCGGCTACTTCCCGCGGCCGGTCTCTTCCTGGAGCTCGTCGATCTTGATCGAGGCGTCCGCCTTGGTGATGTCCTCGGGGACCTCCTCGCCGGCCTGCTGGGCCAGCGTGGACAGGTAGCTCTTCTGCGCCCCGGTGGCCGGCTCGTCGCCGGTCACCCAGTCGGAGGGGTCCTTCTCGGCCGTGGGGTCACCGGGCTGGCCGGTGTTGACCTTCGAGTCTGATTCGCTCATGCGTTCGAAGCTACGCGGCGATGCGTCGGTCCGCTCGTCGATCATGGGCGGCCCCCGCCAGCCGGGCCCGGGCCTCCTCGATGCGCCGGCCGGTGAGGTAGACGTGCTCCCGCCCGCAGGGGCAGGCCACGGCGACCGCGACGACGCCGGGCCGGGTGCGCGGGTCGGCCACCGGCCGCACGAGCCGGTCGGCGACGAGCTCGTCGGAGCGGGTGGCGGGGCAGGTGATCAGCAGCATGCGACCAGCCTGGTGCGGCCCCGTCGTCCCCACGAGTGGCAGTCATGACCCCGATCGCCGATTTCCTGCCATGATGGTCGACGTGTCCCGAACCCTCGTGGTGAGCGTCCTCGCCGGCAACGGCACCCTCGGCGCCTTCGGGCTCGGCTCGGCCAGCGAGGTCTTCGGCTACGACAACACGCGCTTCGGTCTGCCGACCTTCGACTACGCGCTGGTCGCGGAGGTCCCCGGCCCGGTGCGGACCGACACCGGCCTCACCGTGCTCGTCGAGCACGGGCTGGACCGCCTGGCGGTCTCCGACGTGGTCGTGGTGACCGCTCGGCACGACACCGACAGCGCCTGCCCGCCGGCGGTGCTGGCGGCGCTCCGGGCCGTGCACGCCCGCGGCGGGCAGCTGATCAGCCACTGCAGCGGTGCCTTCGTGCTCGCCGAGGCCGGCCTGCTGGACGGCCGGCGGGCGGCGACGCACTGGCGGGTGGCCGACGACCTGGCGGCTCGGTTCCCCGCCGTGGACGTCGACCCCCGGGTGCTCTACGTCGACGAGGGCTCGATCATCACCGGCGCGGGCACGGCCGCCGGCGTCGACGCGCTGCTGCACTGGGTGCGCCGGGAGTACGGCCCCGGCGCGGCGAACGCGCTGGCCCGGGAGATGGTCGTGCCCCCTCACCGCGACGGCGGGCAGGCCCAGTACGTCGACACCCCGGTGGCCCGCTGCGAGGACGACCTGCTCGGCGACGTCCTGGGCTGGGCGCAGGAGCACCTGGCCGAGGACCTCACCGTCGAGGTGCTGGCCCGCCGCGCGCTGATGAGCCCGCGCAGCTTCGCCCGCCGGTTCAAGGACACCACCGGGACGACGCCGCACGCCTGGCTGCTGGCCCGGCGGCTGGCCGCGGCCGAGACGCTGCTGACCGACTCCGACGCCCCGGTCGAGGAGGTGGCCCGGTTGGCCGGCTTCGGGACGGCGGCCGGGCTGCGCGAGCACTTCGCCCGGCGGCGGGGGATCAGCCCGCGCGCCTACCGCCAGGCGTTCCGGACCCGCTTGGGCTCAGGTGGGGCGGCGGCGGTGCAGCTCGACGGGCACCGGGCGGGGGCTGGCGGGGTGCGGGGCCACCAGGCCGAGGTCGAGGCGGGCATGGGTCAGCCGGCGTAGCTCCCGGTAGGCGGCGGGGCCGAGCAGCTCGGTCAGCTCGGCGGCGTAGGTGTCGACCAGCGGCTCGGCCGAGACGTGCGCGGTGGGGGACCCGGTGCACCACCAGTGCAGGTCGTGCCCGCCGGGACCCCACCCGCGGCGGTCGAACTCCCCGATGCTGCTGACCAGCACCCGGGTGTCGTCGGGCCGGTCCACCCACTCCTGCTCCCGGCGCACCGGCAGCTGCCAGCAGACGTCGGGCTTGGTCTCCAGTGGGTGCCGGCCGGTGCGCAGCGCCAGCCCGTGCAGCGCGCACCCGCCGCCGCCGGGGTGGTCGGCGCGGTTGAGGAACACGCAGGCGCCGTCCACCACGCGGGTGCGCAGCGCCTGGTCGTCGTCGTCCAGGTCGTCGGCCTCGGTCCAGTCGCCCGCCCACCGCGGACGGCGCTGCCAGTCGGCGTCGGTGAGCTCGGCGACCGCGGCACCGACCCGCTCGAGGTCGTCGGTGTCGGTGAAGAACGCCCCGTGGTTGCAGCACCCGTCCTCGGCCCGCCCGGCGACCACGCCGGCGCAGCCGCGCCCGTAGACGCAGGTCCAGGCCGAGGTCAGCCAGGTCAGGTCGGCCCGCACGCGGTGCTCGGGGTCGGCCGGGTCGGTGAACTCCAGCCACTCCCGGGCGTGGTCGGGGTCGACTTCCTCCGGCGGCGCCTGCACGGGTCCAGTGCACCACGTGGCCCCTGTGCGGGGAGGACCCGGCAGACTGTCCGGTCATGCGGCTGGGAGTGCTCGACGTGGGTTCGAACACAGTGCACCTCCTGGTGGTCGACGCCCACCGCGGCGCCCACCCGACACCGGCCCACTCGGACAAGACGGTGCTGCGGCTGGCCGAGCACGTGGGCGCCGACGGCGTGCTGTCCAAGGCGGGGGAGAAGGGCCTCCTGGCGGCCGTGCGGCGGGCCCGCGAGGTGGCCACCGAGCAGGGCTGCGAGGAGCTGCTCGGCTTTGTCACCTCCGCCATCCGGGAGGCCTCGAACGGGGCCAAGGTGCTGGAGCGGGTCGTCGAGGCGACCGGCGTGCAGCTGCAGGTGCTCAGCGGGGAGGACGAGGCCCGGCTGACGTTCCTCGCCGTCCGGCGGTGGTTCGGCTGGAGCGCCGGCCGGATCCTGGTGCTCGACATCGGCGGCGGCTCCCTGGAGCTGGCCACCGGCATCGACGAGGACCCCGACGTCGCCCTGTCGGTGCCGCTGGGTGCCGGCCGGATGACCCGCCGGTTCCTGCCCTCGGCCGAGGCCGGTGGGCGGCCGGACCTCGCCGCCCTGGAGGAGCTGGACGCGCACGCCTCCCGCCTGCTGGCCCCGGCCGGACGACGGCTGGCCGCGGCCGGTGTGCCGGACCTGGTGGTGGCCACCTCGAAGACCTTCCGCACGCTGGCCCGGCTGACCGGTGCCGCGCCCTACTCCGCGGGACTGCGGGTACCCCGGCAGCTCACCGCCGTCGGCCTGGGCCAGCTGGTCGGGTTCGTGTCCCGCATCGACTCCTCGGCGCTGGCCGAGCTCAACGGCGTCTCGGTGGACCGCGCGCACCAGGTGCCGGCCGGCGCGGTCGTGGCGCGGGCGGCCATGCGTGCGGTGGACGTCCCGCTCGTGGCAATCTGCCCGTGGGCGCTGCGCGAGGGCGTCATCCTGCGACGACTGGACGGGTTGGAGGGCGCATGAGCGACGCCGACCACTCCGTCCGCTCGCTGGCGGAGATCCTCCGCGAGCACGGCCTGGAGTCCGACGCCGGCACCCGGCCGGGGACCACCGGCCCGGTGCGCCCGGCGCGGCGCAAGCGCACGGTCGAGGAGACGCGGGCGGACAAGGAGGCCCGCGACGAGGGCTCCCGCCCGGGCCCGGCCGATACCTCCGGACCCGGCGGCGACGACCGCCGGGTCGCCGACCGGCGCACCGGCGCCCGGCGGACCGCGGACACCACCCCGCCGCCGCCCCTGGACGCCCGGGCGCCCAAGCCCGTCGCGCGGGCCACCCCGGAGACCGGGTCCCGGTTCGGCCGGCGCCGCGCACCCGAGCCCGCCCCCTCGACCGTCGAGCAGCCGGTCGCCGGGGAGCCCGGCCCCACCACGGCGGCGATCCCGGGCATGCGCACCGGGCGCACGCCCGGCTTCCCGGCCGGGGTCGGCTCCCGGGCCGGCTCGCCCGAGGTGCCCTCGACCGGCCCGATCCCGAAGATCGTGCTGCCCACCAGGGAGGACGAGGGGGCCGAGCCGCTCACCCGGGCGCAGAGCGCGGTGGCCTGGGCCCGGTTCGTCGGCGAGCTGGTGCTCGCCCTGGCCGTCGGGGTCGGCGTCTACTACCTGTTCACCGTGCTGTGGGAGCTGCTGCCCTACGCCGCGGTGGTGGCCGCGCCGCTGGCCATCGCCGGCATGGTGGGCGGGGTGTCCTTCTGGCGCAGCCGGCACGGGCAGGGGCCGATGGAGACCCGTCTGCTGGTGCTGCTGCTGTTCGCCGGCACCCTGCTGGTCGTCGTCCCCGCGGCCGGGCTGCTCGCCGGCACCTAGATGAGTAAGTCCGAATGACACGGGTGTGATTTCAGGGCGGAGGGTGCTGGG